>NZ_JBFRFE010000728.1:0-1903 GCF_052114665.1 Stenotrophomonas sp. 2YAF22
GGCCGGTGCCGAACGCCAGATCACCCATGTGGCCGATGGCAGCGAGGATACCGATGCGGTGAACCTGCGCCAGCTGAAGGCGGCCGGGCTGGTCGGCGATGGCGGGCAGATGCTGGACGCGGTGACCTACGATGCCGGCAGCCAGCGTGCACAGGTCACTTTCGGCGGCGCCAATGGCACCGTATTGTCCAACGTGGCCGATGGTCGTGTGGGTGCAGGCAGCCGCGAGGCCGTGAACGGTGGCCAGCTGGCCGCCCTGCGTGACCAGCTGCAGGGCCGTATCGGCGATCTGGATGGCCGCGTCGGCGCACTGGAAGTGGGCGATGCCAGTGGCGGCAATCCGCCGTACTACGGTGCGAATCCGCAGCCCGGCGATCAGGCCGGTGACAACCCCGCCCAGGCCATCGGCCAGGGCAGCGTGGCGGCGGGTGCGGGTGCGGAAGCCCGGGCCGACAACAGTGTTGCGCTGGGTGCCGGTTCGGTGGCCGACCGCGAGAACAGCGTGTCGATCGGCCGCGAAGGCGGCGAGCGCCAGATCACCAACGTGGCGGCCGGCGTGCAGGCCACCGATGCGGTGAACGTGGGCCAGCTGCAACAGGGTGTACACGACGCCAAGGCGTATGCCGACGAGCGCGTGCAGGATGCCTGGAGCGGCCTGGAGCAGCGTCTGGACCAGGTCAACCGCCAGGCCAACCGGGGAATCGCCGCAGCCGCTGCGCTGGCGCCGATGACGCCGTACCTGCCGGGCAAGACCACCATCAACGCGAACCTGGCCAATTACCGTAGCGAAACGGCGATGGGCGTGGGCGTGTCGCGCTGGAGCGACAACGGGCGCGTCAATGTCAACGGTGGCGCGTCCATGGCGCGCGGCGACAAGCCGATCTTCCGCATGGGCGTCGGCGTGGTGCTGGGCGACTGAACCCGGAGCGGGGTGCGCCGGCTCACGTCGCACCCCGCCGCAACCCGCTGAATCACAAACCATTCCACGGGTGTATCCGGGCGCGCTTTAGGCCGCGTCCGATACGCCATCGGGGGGCGCTTGCCTAGTATCTGGCCATGGCTGGAACGGCCTGCTGCCACCCCCAATGGGCGCTTGCGCCCTCGGAGAACGACCATGAACTGCATCTATCGCATCGTCTGGAACGCGGCCATCGGCAAGTGGGTGGTCGCCTCGGAACTGGCCCGGGGCCGTCGCCGTCGCGCGGGTGCGGGCGTCGCCGCCTTGCTCCTCGCGATGGTCGCGCCAAACGTGCTTGCCAGCGACATCCAGCAGGTACTGTGCAGCGCACCGTACGAACCGCAGGAAGGCGCCTGCCTGGACCCCGCCACGCCGCGTGGCGCCCTGCCGTTGGCTGCAACCGATGACAGCCTGCTGTTGGTGAACACCGGCAGCAATGCCACTGCCGCCAGCGTCAACGGCATCAACATGATCGCTATCGGTAGCAACGCCGTTGCGCGACCGGCCAGCAATGGCGCCAACAACGGTGCCATCGCACTGGRCAGCAACACGGTGGCCGCCGGCAGCAACGCTGTGTCGATCGGCTTCGGTGCCGCCGCAGACAGTCAGAACGGCTCGGGCGCCAGTGGCGCGACCTCGCTGGGCGCCAGCACGCGAACCACCTGGAACGCGACCGCGATTGGCTTCCAGGCCAACGGTGCCGGTACCGTGGTGACCGCATTGGGGTCGGCGGCAGTAGCCACCGGCGAGCGAGGCATTGCCCTGGGGCGCGCTGCTACCGCCACCGGGCAATACTCCTCCGCGATCGGCGCAGGCGCCCGCGCCACGCACGCCAACAGTGTTGCCATCGGCGCCGGTTCGGTCAGCCGCGGCAACGCCACGGTTGCGCTGGGTTCAACCAC
This sequence comes from Stenotrophomonas sp. 2YAF22, assembly GCF_052114665.1. Classification (NCBI taxonomy): domain Bacteria; kingdom Pseudomonadati; phylum Pseudomonadota; class Gammaproteobacteria; order Lysobacterales; family Lysobacteraceae; genus Stenotrophomonas; species Stenotrophomonas sp. 2YAF22. The sequence goes on from NZ_JBFRFE010000728.1 coordinate 1,861, forward strand.
CGCACGCCGTGGCATCGAGAGCATGGCCGATGGCACCCAGGAC
>NZ_JBFRFE010000729.1:0-1900 GCF_052114665.1 Stenotrophomonas sp. 2YAF22
GCCGGAGCGGGTTCAACCGTGGCCGGTGGCGGGGGCGGGGCGGTTTCCACCAGCTTCGGCGCATCTTCCTCGTCCGGCACCGGGGCCGGCTTGGCGTCTGGCATGTCGCTGGAACCGGCCGCCGCGGCCAGTGGTTCGGGCAGCGGTTCCACCTGGGCGGTTTCCTGCGGCGTCTGCGCGGCCGGGTCGGCACGGAAGAATTCCTTGTCGCGTCCGGTCAGCCAAACCAGCACGAACAGCAGGATGCCCACGCCGAAGGCGATGCCGGCGATCTTCAGGGCGTTGCGCGGGATATGCACGGTGAACGACTTGGCAGGCGACGGACGGGGAGCAGACATGGACCAGACCAGTACGGAATGCCTCGATTCTGCCACGGCCGGAATGAACCGGGCGGCAGAATTCCGTATAACAGGCGATAATCCCGTTCCTGTTACCCACCACGACGCCTGCCATGCTTGATCCAGCCCTGCTCCGCCACCAGCCCGCCGACCTCGCCGAACGCCTGCGCACCAGCCGCGGCTTCGAGCTCGACGTGTCTGCCCTGGAGTCACTGGAGGCCGATCGCAAGCGCATCCAGGTGCGGACCCAGGAGCTGCAGAGCCTGCGCAACAGCCGTTCCAAGGCTATCGGCCAGGCCAAGGCCAAGGGCGAAGACGTTTCGGCCATCATGGCCGAGGTCGCCGCGTTCGCCGATGAGCTGAAGGCCTCGGAAGTGGCCCTGGACGAGCTGCGCGAGAAGATCGACACGATCTCCATGGGCATCCCGAACATTCCCGCCGATGACGTACCGGCCGGCGCCGACGAGAGCGAGAACGTCGAGCAGTCGCGCTGGGGTACCCCGCGCCAGTTCGATTTCAAGGTGCTCGACCACGTCGAACTGGGCGCCCGCAACAAGTGGCTGGACGGCGAGACCGCCGCCAAGCTGTCCGGTTCGCGCTTCACCGTGCTGCGTGGCCCGATCGCCCGCCTGCATCGCGCCCTGGCCCAGTTCATGCTCGACCTGCACAGCGGCGAGCACGAGTACCAGGAAACCAACGTGCCGGTGATCGTCAACGCCGACAGCCTGTACGGCACCGGCCAGCTGCCCAAGTTCGAAGAGGACATGTTCATCACCCAGCTGGGTGAGCAGAAGCGTTACCTCATCTCGACCTCGGAAATCTCGCTGACCAATATTGCCCGCGACGAGATCCTCGACGCCGAGCGCCTGCCGCTGCGCATGACCGCCCATTCGCTGTGCTTCCGTTCCGAAGCCGGCAGCGGTGGCCGCGACGTGCGCGGCATGATCCGCCAGCATCAGTTCGAGAAGGTCGAGCTGGTTTCGATCTGCCGCCCGGAAGACAGCGACGCCGAACACCAGCGCATGACCCGCTGCGCCGAAGTGGTGCTGGAAAAGCTGGGCCTGCCGTACCGCAAGGTGCTGCTGTGCACCGGCGACATGGGCTTCTCGGCCATCAAGACCTACGACMTGGAAGTSTGGCTGCCGTCGCAGGAGACCTACCGCGAGATTTCCTCGTGCTCGAACTGTGGCGACTTCCAGGCCCGTCGCATGCAGGCCCGCTGGCRCAACCCGGCCACCGGCAAGCCGGAGCTGGCACACACCCTGAACGGCTCGGGCGTGGCCGTCGGCCGCGCGATGATCGCGGTGATGGAGAATTACCAGAACGCCGACGGCAGCATCACCGTGCCTGAAGCCCTGCGCCCGTACATGGGCGGTATCGAAACCATTGGCTGAACCCGGTAGATGCCATGCTTGCATGGCACTGCTCTGGCTTTGGTGGGTGCCATGCCTGCATGGCACCTCATCCACGCATGGCGTGGATCTACTGACGCGGTGCTGCATCCACGCATGGCGTGGATCTACTGAGGCGGTGCGGCATCCGCGCATGGCGTGGATCTACTG
>NZ_JBFRFE010000730.1:0-1896 GCF_052114665.1 Stenotrophomonas sp. 2YAF22
ACTACGGCTACGTGCCGAGCACCCTGTGCGGCGACGGCGATCCGGCCGACGTGCTGGTGGTGCTGCCGCTGCCGCTGGTCCCGGGTTCGGTGGTGCGTTGCCGTCCRGTCGGCGTGCTGAAGATGAGCGATGAGGCAGGCAGCGACGAGAAGATCCTGGCCGTGCCGGTCACCAAGGTGTTCGGCGGCTACGCGCACGTGGAAGACATCGAGCAGGTGTCCAGCCACTGGCTGGAGCGCATCGGTCACTTCTTCGAGCACTACAAGGACCTGGAGAAGGGCAAGTGGGTCAAGCTGGACGGTTGGGGCGGCGCGGCCGAGGCCAAGCAGATCCTGATCGAGGCGCACCAGCGCCACCTCGACAGCAAGGCCTGAGACTGAACAGCATTGCTCCGGCGCACGGCGTCGGAGCGATGCGGGTCACGTTTCATGACGGCGGCACATCACCTTTGCCGCCRTATTAGGTAAATTGCGTCACTTCACACGTCTTCGACATCGACCGTCGAGACAGCCAGGGGAATGTGTCGTGCGTATTCTGCTTGTTGGGGATACAGCCAGCCTGCCGGCTGAGCTGACCGAATTCATTGCCGATCTTGGGGAAGACTGGCAGCCGTTGACCGCCACCGATGGCCATGCCGCGATGACCGCGGTCGCCACCCAGGGCGTGGACGCGGTGATCGTCTGCCCGCAGTTGCCCGATCTCAACGCGACCACGTTGCTGGGACAGATCCGCACCTTGCGCCCGGAGACCATCCGCATCGCACTGGTCGATGCACAGCATGGCAACCGGCCGCCGCCGGCACGCCTGATCGGGGTCGCCCATCGCTTCCTGCCATTGCCGTTGGCACCGGAAGTGCTGCTGGAAGCATTGACCAGCCTGGAAGAGCTGCGCGAAGTGCTGGACAGCCCACGCCTGCGCGACGCCATCGGCCGCATCGAGAAGCTGCCCTCGCCGCCGCACCTGTACCTGAGCCTGACCCAGGCACTGGAACATGACGACGACGCCGACAGCGCCGATGTTGCCAAGCTGGTCGCCGCCGATCCGGCGATCGCGGCCAAGGTGCTGCAGCTTTCCAATTCGGCCTTCTTCAGCCAGGGCCGCACCATCGCCGACCTGCGCACCGCCGTGACCCGGCTGGGCCTGGCCACGCTGCGCGACCTGGTGCTGGCCAGCGAGGTGTTCTCCGCACCGACCTTGTCCGGCGCCGAGCGCAACTCGCTGCAGCAGCGTGCCTTGATGGCCTCGCGATTGGCCGCACGCCTGCTGCCCGACTCCAGCGCCGAACTCGGTGCCACCGCCGCCCTGCTGGCCGACATCGGCCTGCTGCTGCCGGGCGTACGCAACGAGCGCAGCGAACCGGAGCCGGCCGATGATGATCGCCCCGGGCATGCCGAAGCCGGCGCCTATCTGCTGGGCCTGTGGGGGCTGCCGATGCCGATCATCGAGGCCGTGGCGTTCCATCTGCAGCCGCAACGCGCGAATACCCGCAGCTTCTGGGTGACCGGTGCGGTGCACGTGGCACTGGCACTGGTCAACGGCGATCCGGTGGATGAAGAGTATCTGCAGCGGGCCGGTGTACTGAACAAGCTGCCGCAGTGGCGCGAGCACGCCAACAGCCTGATGGGGCTGGTGCCGAGCGACGCCTGAGGGTCACATAGCGGGGAGGTCAGATACAACGGTGGTCGGGCGGGGGCTGCTATCACTCAGGGGGCGGACCGCGATCGCCTCGATCTCCACCCTGTGGGCAGGATGGGCCAAGCCCGCCACCTGGAAGGTCGAGCGTGCTGGCAGAGCTTGGTTCTTTGCGGTGCCGAAGAACTGCGAGTAACCCGCAGCAAACCCTGGCAGATCCATCCTGCCATCGGTTTCGTCACCGCCGACGAGGTAGACCTGCAG
>NZ_JBFRFE010000731.1:0-1891 GCF_052114665.1 Stenotrophomonas sp. 2YAF22
CACCAGGCCGACAATGGCCAGGATGAACAGCAACAGCAGACCGAAGCCGGCAGAAAGCCGGGATCCTACACGGAGGTTGCGTAAGGCAAGCATCTCAATTCCCTTGATTGTGGCCCTACTTTCGATGGCGGCTCGACGGGGGGAAACTTTAAGGAAGTTTTACGCTTCGAATCCTCATCAAAGTGAATCCGTTCAAACACTCTTTGATATATATATCGGGCCCGAACGCCTCGCAGGCAGGGTAATCCTCAATATTATCCATCCAGGCCAATGACCGCCCGCATCGAGAAGAAGCCCTGCTCCCCTCAACGGTAACGTCAGTCTGTCCGATGCCCTGCAGCAGAACCTCCTGCTGTGCTTCGTCGAGGGTTCACGGCTTCATGACACCTGCATCGACAACGCATCCGCACGGAATCAGGTTCGGTTCGATCATGCAGACAGGGTCACGCGTGCTCGCGGAAGTGGTCGACGTGGGCCTTGCCCAGGACACCGCGGATGCTGACATCGTTCTCGGCCGCGATGTTGGTTGCGGTCAGGCTGATGTTGCCCTCCGTGGTGGCCATGCACACGCGCTGCAGGCGCCTTCACCAGCACACTACCGGGCAGCGAGCGGCAGCAGAAATGAATGCATGCGCGGCAACCAGTTACTGATTGGAAATCAGAAACTCCGTCTCAGTCAATGCGCACCGCCCACCCACGCGCCAGAATTCAAAATAAGGACCGAAATCCACATCCAACTCAAACAAGGAGCCACCGATATACCATGCCAAATAATAGTCGGCAGCCAACCCATAAAGCGCCTCAAGCAACGCATACACCTGATCAGACTCGGATATCCTGCTCGCCCTCAGCGAATCACCAATTCCATCGAACAGCCAGTGATGAGGAATATCACGCTGAAGCGCGGAATCCAGATCACTCTCGGCAGCAAAAACCACCTTCGCGCGCCTGCAGATTCCTTCAATCTCAACATCACCTATCTTTCCGCATATCTCCTCCTGCCCCCTCAGCCACTCACTTCCAAGCCTGACAATCTCTTCGCGTGACGTTGAGAATCGCGGACGCAGGTACAACGAACCGTCCAGGCTACCGGAAGAAATAACCTTGACAGCCTTCGCATGCAAATCCAACGAAGATGGAAAATAACCAAATATCTTCCGGAGCTCGACATCGGTTCCGTGCTCTTTCAACAACCCCAAAAAATGGGACTTATCAAACACAGCCGACCCTTCACAGAACGCACACCAATCGGACAGAAGAGTCCTCACATCTATATCCCTCAAGATTTTGGGAGCGGCGGAAGCAGGGCGGGATCAATCTTCCAGCGATCCCTCAGAATTATAATACCCGAATTGAATTCTTCGAGCGACTTGCTTTCGTCAATTATCCGGCCCAGCTCGTTGTGGAAAGTACCGGAGCCGTGACCACCATGACCGCCCGGCTTTCCATCAGCAGGATTGGTCCATTTCAGATCTTTCGTCTTGGTTCTGAACCTCTTGATCTCATCCATCGAAACACCCCACCCCTTGAAATCAGGGGCTCGACAGACCATGCACCATTCGTGCAACCCACCGGGTTGACGTATGCGGGCTTCGATCGCGTCTCGGGTCCTCTTGTTCTCCCAAAGCACTTCCAGTTCCTTCGAAGAAAGCTCGTCGAACCAACGGTTGAATTCTCCATTTCGAACACTGGGAACTTTCCCATCGGGAAGCAGCTGGTCCAGTGATCGAGCCGGCACCTCCGACGCCGCACCACCCCGCTTCAGGACCGTGTCAGCGGTCGCGGTCTCCACTGACTTGAGGATCTCGTTCGATCGGCGCCCAGCCTCTCTCGTGGCAGATCCTGCGATCTCCACGCCCACCTCACCAACGATCTTTGCTCCCGGCATACG
>NZ_JBFRFE010000732.1:0-1887 GCF_052114665.1 Stenotrophomonas sp. 2YAF22
GGTTAGCGCCACGCCGAGCACGATCATGACGAGGTAATAGCCGATGTGCACCGCGGTAGCCGGGGAAAACGCGCCTACGCTGCCTTGATGGGTGCGAACCGTCCTGCTTCGGTGGGTGCGAACCGTCCTGCCTTGGTGGGTGCGAACCGTTGGTTCGCACGCTCTCGCCGGGCCACGCCCGGCGGCATCCTACCGGCTCTCGACACGGTCAGCGGGCCCGATCAGGTAGAATCCGCGGCCTTATCCATCAACGCACGTACGGAAAGACCCATGGGTAGAGGCCCCTCCATCGAAAACCGCAAGAACGCGTCTGACGCGAAGCGCGGCAAGATTTTCACCAAGATCATCCGTGAGATCGGCGTGGCCGCCCGCGGCGGTGGAGGCGACCCCAACAACAACCCGCGTCTGCGTGTGGCCGTGGACAAGGCGCTGACCGCGAACATGTCCAAGGACGTGATCGAGCGCGCCATCAAGAAGGCCACCGGTGAACTGGAAGGCGTCGAGTACGAAGAGATCCGCTACGAGGGCTACGCGCCCGGTGGCGTGGCCGTCATCGTCGATTGCCTGACCGACAACCGCGTGCGCACCGTGGCCGATGTCCGCCATGCGTTCAGCAAGTGCGGCGGCAACATGGGCACCGAAGGCTCGGTCAGCTTCATGTTCAAGCGCGTGGGCGTGCTGCACTACGGCGCCGGCGCCGATGAGGACGCCATCTCCGAAGCGGCCATCGAGGCCGGTGCCGATGACATCGTGGTCTACCCGGAGGATGGCGCGATCGACGTGCTCACCGCCGCGGACAGCTTCCACGCAGTCAAGGATGCGATGCAGGCGGCTGGCCGCACGCCGGATCATGCCGAGCTGACCTTCCGTGCCGACAACGACATCAAGGTCGAGGGCGACACCGTCCTGCAGGTCAAGAAGCTGCTGGACATGCTGGAAGACCTCGACGACGTGCAGGACGTGTACTCCAACGCCGATCTCGGCGCGGACGCCTACGCCTGAACGGACGCTGTGCCGGTCGCCTTTGGCGGCCGGTGAGCGGACAATGCGGACCATGATGACCCCAGACGTTTCCAGCCATCACCGCCGCATGCGTCCTTCCCGGATCAGCGGCCTGCGCGCGTGTGCCGCATGACCCGCATTCTCGGCATCGACCCGGGTTCACAACGGACCGGGGTCGGCATCATCGATGTCGATGCCAGCGGCCGGGTCAGCCACGTGCATCACCAGCCGCTGGTGCTGCTCGGCGCCGATGACTTCCCGCAGCGCATGAAGCTGCTGGTGCTGGGCCTGGCCGAGCTGTGCCTGGAGTTCCAGCCACAGGAAGTGGCCATCGAAAAGGTGTTCATGGCGCGCAACCCCGATTCGGCGCTGAAGCTGGGCCAGGCCCGTGGCGCGGCGATTTCGGCGGTGGTGCTGCGCGACCTGCCGGTGCACGAATACGCTGCCAGCGAGATCAAGCTGGCGGTGGTCGGTCGTGGCGGCGCCGAAAAGCAACAGGTTCAACACATGGTCGGGCTCATGCTCAACCTGAAAACCAAGCTGCAGGCCGACGCGGCCGACGCGTTGGCCGTGGCCATCACCCATGCCCACGTAAGGGCAACGGCCAACCGCCTGGGGCTGACTGCCCGCCAGGCGTGGGGCCGCAAATGAGGAGCTGCACGCAATGATCGGTCGACTGCGCGGAATCGTCGCCTACAAGGCGCCGCCGTGGCTTGTGGTGGACGTCAACGGGGTGGGCTACGAGCTGGAGGCGCCGATGAGCACCTTCTACGACCTGCCCGAGCTGGGCCGTGAGGTCACGCTCTACACTCATTATTCGCAGAAGGAAGACAGCGTCTCGCTGTACGGCTTCCTGCGCGAAGGCGAGCGCCGCCTGTTCCGCGA
>NZ_JBFRFE010000733.1:0-1886 GCF_052114665.1 Stenotrophomonas sp. 2YAF22
GTAGGTTGTCAGCACGATGATGCGTGCGCGGGGATCGATCGCACGGATCCGCACGATCGCTTCCACGCCATCCATGCGTGGCATCTGCRGGTCCATCAGCACCACATCCGGGCGCAGCTGCTGGTAGCAGGCAAGAGCCTCCTCACCGTCGGCTGCTTCGCCGAGCAGGCGCAGGTCGGCATGTGCGCCGAGCAGTGCGGCCAGGCCATCGCGCAACAGCGGATGGTCATCAACCACCAGCACGCCGATGGGAGGAAGGGATTCAGTCATGGGAGGTTCTGCTCCAGGGCCAACGCCAGCGCGGTGGACGTCGGTGATACAAGCGACGGGCCGGCACGGACAGCGCGACTTCGGTACCCAGGCCGGGGCGTGTCCACAACTGCAGCTCCGCACCCAGCCGTTGTGCGCGCTCGCGCATGCCCTGCATGCCCCAGTGTCCGCCGCCGGCGTTGTCATTGGCGATGCCGACGCCATCGTCGCGCACATGCAGCAGGAAGCAGCGGGCGCCGTAGGACAGTTCCACTTCGATGGCACTGGCCTGCGCATGCCGCAGCGCGTTGCGGATGGCCTCGCGCCCGATCAGGAACACTTCCTCGGCGGCTTCGGCCTGCAGCGGCGGCGGTGTGCCTTCCATGGTCAAACGCAGTGGATTGGTGCCTTGGCCTGCATATTCCGCATGCACGTCGGCCAGCGCAGAGGCGAGATCGCGGCCGGCAAACGGTGCGTCGCGCAGCGCGTTGACCCGTTCCCGGCCTTCGGCCAGATTGCGCTCGGCCAGCAGCATCGCCGACTCCAGCTGGGTGCGTACCGGCTCTGGTGTCTGTGCCGACTGGCTGATGGCGTGCAGGCGCAGGATGAGTCCCTGGCTGCCCTGCAGCAGGGTGTCGTGCAGATCGCGCGCAATGCGCTCGCGCTCGCCGTTGCGTTCCTGCAGGCGGGCGCGGAACAATGCCGCCAGCTGCCGGCTGCGGACCCGCACGGCCAGCGCCAGCGCAGCCATCACCACGCAGACGCACAACAGTTTGAACCAGGCGGTCTGCAGGAACGTCGGTGCGATGTGGAAGCTGCGGCTGGCTGGCGTGCTGCTCCAGATGCCATCTTCGTTGGCTGCTTCCACCTCGAAGCGGTAATGGCCCGGTGCGAGGTTGGTGTAATAGGCGCGCGTGCTCGCGCCGGCCTCCTGCCAAGCGTCGTCCACGCCGGACAGTCGGTAGCGATAGCGGTTGCGCTCCGGCCGCGCCAGCGACAGCGCGACATAGTCGATCTGCAGCTGGGTAGTGCCGGCCGGAAGGCGCAGTCCCTCCTGCAACGGGGCCTGTGTACTGCCATATAGCACGTCACCGATGCGCACGCCAGGCGCCATGGTGTTGATGTGCGACTGCCGCGTGTCCAGCCACGCCAGGCCTTGATTGGTGGCAAGCCACAGCAGGCCATCAGCAGCCAGTACCGCAGTGGGGATGGGGCCGCTCTGCAGGGCGATGCCCGGCATGCCGTCAACCGCGTCGAACAGGCGGGGGGCTATCGCCTGGTCGTTGCGCAGTGCGCTGCGCAGGGTGGCAACCTGCAGCCGCACCAGGCCGCGGCTGCCGTTGAGCCATAGCAGCCCGTTCGCATCGGCGACCATGCCGGTGATGCCTTCCAGCACGCCGGCCATGTCGGTGCGCACCGGCAGGAAGCGGCCGTTGCCGAAACGCGCGGCCAGGCCGGCCTCGCCGGCGACCAGCAGCAGATCCTTGTGCTGCAGCAACGCGGTTACCGGGCCTGCCGACAGTCCTTCGGCGGCGCCGAAGGTGTTGACCGTGCCGCCGTGCAGGCGGCGCAGGGTGCCATCGGCGTAGCCCAGCAGCAGCGCACCGTCATCRGTACGCGCCAGCGACGAACAGGCC
>NZ_JBFRFE010000734.1:0-1880 GCF_052114665.1 Stenotrophomonas sp. 2YAF22
GTACTGAACCGCGCGGGCATCGCGCCGCTGTGGCGCGACAACCAGTCCGGTTGCAAGGGCGTATGCGAGGGTCTGGACTTCCAGTCGCTGTCGGACGCGGCCACGCCGGGGCTGTGTGCCGATGGCCGTTGCATGGACGAGATCCTGCTGCAGGACCTGGCGACGCAGGTGCGTGCGCGCCCGGGCGACCGGGTGGTGGTGCTGCACCAGCTGGGCAACCATGGCCCGGCCTATTTCGAGCGCTACCCGCCCGCCTTCCGCCGCTTCACCCCGACCTGTGACACCCAGGACATTGGTCGCTGCTCGCGCGAAGAGATCACCAACAGTTACGACAACGCCGTGCTGTACACCGATCACTTCCTGAGCAAGACCATCGGCACGCTGCAGGGCCTGCAGGACTACGACACGGCGATGATCTACCTGTCCGACCACGGTGAATCGCTGGGCGAAAAGGGCCTGTACCTGCACGGTGTGCCGTACGCGATCGCACCGGCCGAGCAGACCCGGGTGCCGATGACGATGTGGTTCTCGCCAGGCTTCGCCAGCAGCCGTGGACTGGACCTGCAGTGCGTGCGCAAGCGCTCGGCCAGCTACACCGACCACGACAACCTGTTCCCGTCGGTGCTGGGGCTGATGCAGGTGAAGACCTCGCTGTACGAGCGGGATCGCGACCTGTTCGCCAACTGCGAGAGTTAGGGGTGTTCGGCAGGGCTGCGCCCTGCACTCGCAGAGGCAACGGCAACGGCCGAAGCAACAGCAAAGGCTGGTTTTCTGGGGGATGGCGGGGTGGGTCCGGTTGCGGGGGACGCCGTRAATCCGTCCATGGAGGCTCGGTCGCGCCATCCATGGCGCTCACGCCCCCGCAACCGGACCCACCCCGCCTTCGACAGTTGGCCGCGATCTGTTGGAACCTGCTGCTGATGGTGGGTGCCAACCGTTGGTCGGCGCTGGGGCGGATGTCGATATCTGATGGATTTCATCCACGCACGGCGTGGATCTACTGCCGTCACCGAATCGCGTCTGGGGGAGAGCCCCCTGAGTCAGGGGGCGGCCGCGAAGCGGCGGGGGTCTGGAAGCTGATAAGCGGGGCCCGCGTTTCGCGCAGCGAAGCGTGGGAGCGACAGCGCGCATGCGATGTCGCGGTCCCCGGGCGCCGCCCGGCCGACTTCCGCCACTTGCGGTGGCAACGCCTGCCCACTAGCCTTCGGCGGTCGTTCACCACCCAAGGATCGCCCGTGAAACACCGTCATCTCCTGCTGGCCGCGGCAGTCGCCGCCGCTACGCTGGCCCTGGCCGCCTGCAAGAAGGAAGCCGCCCCAGGCACCGAGACCGCCAGCAGCAGCGCAGCGGCCGGCGAAACCGCCGACCAGTTCGTGGCCCGCATCAATGCCGAATTCAAGGCGGCCTACCCGGAGATGACCTCGGCGCAGTGGCTGTCCTCCACCTACATCAACAGCGATTCAGAGCGCATCGCGGCCAAGGCCAACGAACGTTCGCTGACCCAGCTCAACAGCTGGATCGAGCAGGCCGGCAAGTTCGATGGCAAGCCGATGAGCGAAGACAGCAAGCGCGCGATCCACCTGCTGAAGCTGATGTCGTCGATGCCGGCGCCGCGCGATCCGGCCAAGCTGGCCGAACTGACCCAGATCGCCACCCGCATGGAAGGCAGCTACGGCGCAGGCAAGTACTGCACCGACGCCAACGATCCCAACTCCTGCCGCCAGCTGGGCGAACTGGAGCAGGTGCTGGCGCGCAGCCGCGACTATGACCAGCAGCTCGATGCCTGGCAGGGCTGGCACAGCACCACCAAGAGCATGCGCGGTGATTACCAGAAGTTCGTCGGCCTGGTGAATGAAGGCGCCAAGGGCATGGGCTTCACC
>NZ_JBFRFE010000735.1:0-1875 GCF_052114665.1 Stenotrophomonas sp. 2YAF22
GAGGTGTAATGGAAGTCTTCACCCGGACGCAGTCGCGGCTGTTCGCCGATCACGCCATCGCCATCGACATGCTCGACGCGGCCATTGGCATCGGTGATGCGCCAATGGCGTGCGACCAGGCGCGCGGCAACGCGGCCCTGGTTGTGGATGCGGATCGTATAGGCGAACGCATAGCGACCGTCTTCCGGTGCGGATTGGTCGTCGAGGAAGCGCGGCGCGACTTCGACGGAGATGGCGTAAACGTCAGCGTCTTCCATACCGGCAGTGTAATCAGGTGGCATTGGCCAAAGCGATGAATTCAGCCACGTCCAGCTGTTCGGCGCGGGCGTCGGGACGCACGCCGGCGGCCACGAACTGCTCGGCGCTGACCACGTTGTTCAGGGCGTTGCGCAGGGTCTTGCGGCGTTGGCCGAAGGCGGCCCTGACCACGTCGGCGAAGCGCTTGTGGTCCTTGATGTTGATGGTGGCCGGGTCGCGCGGTATCAGACGCACCACGGCCGAATCGACCTTCGGCGGCGGCCTGAACGCACCCGGCGGCACCACGAACAGCGAGGTCACCTCGCAGTAGGCCTGCAGCATCACGCTGAGGCGGCCGAACACCTTGCTGCCGGGACCGGCGGCCATGCGATCGACCACTTCCTTCTGCAGCATGAAGTGCATGTCGGAAATCACCGCAGCGTGTTCCAGCGCATGGAACAGGATCGGCGAGGAAATGTTGTAGGGCAGGTTGCCGACCAGGCGGATCGGCTGTCCATCGGCCAGCTCGGTGAAGTCCACCCGCAGCACATCGCGGTTGACGATGGTCAGCTGGCCCAGCGGTTCGGCGGCAGCGGTCAACGGCGCAATCAGGTCACGGTCGAACTCGATCACCGTCATCTTCGGGTGCACGCGCAGCAGCGGCAGGGTGATCGCACCCTGGCCCGGGCCGATCTCGACCAGGCGGTCGCCGTCCCGGGGATTGACCGCCATCACGATCTTGTCGATGTAGTAGCGGTCGGCAAGGAAGTGCTGGCCGAGCTGCTTCTTGGCCGGGGCGGAAAACACCGGGCCGGAGGGGGAATGCGGGGAAGTCATGTGCTCAGTGTACGTTGCCGCGCCAGCCGCGCACACAGCGCTGTGGCGGCCTGCAGGCTGGAAGGATCGGCAATGCCGCGGCCGGCAAGATCCAGCGCGGTGCCATGGTCCACCGCCACGCGCGGATAGGGCAGGCCCAGGGTCAGGTTCACCGCCTGCTCGAAGCCGGAGTACTTCAGTACCGGCAGGCCCTGGTCGTGGTACATCGCCAGCACAGTGTCGAAGCCGGCCAGCTTGGTCGGCAGGAACGCGGTATCGGCCGGCAGCGGACCGATCAGGTCCATGCCCTCGCTGCGCAGGCGCTGCAACAGCGGGATGACCAGATCCAGTTCCTCGCGACCGAGGTGACCGTCTTCGCCGGCATGCGGGTTCAGGCCCAGCACGGCGATGCGCGGTGCGGCCAGCCCGAACTCGCGGCGCAGCGCGGCATGCACGGTGCGCAGGGTGTGTTCCAGGCCGGGGGCGGTGATCGCATCGGCGACCTCACGCAGCGGCAGGTGGGTTGTGGCCAGGGCAACGCGGACGATGTCGTTGGCCAGCATCATCACCACCTTTACCCCGGCCTGGTCGGCCAGCAGTTCGGTGGTGCCGCTGTAGGCGATGCCGCCCTGGTTGATCACCGCCTTGTGCACCGGGCCGGTCACCACGCCGTGCAGTTCACCGGACAGGCAGGCCTGGCCGGCACCCAGCAGGGCAGCGATCACCGCGCCTGCGTTGGCAGGGTCGGTATGGCCGAAACGGCTGGGGGTGCTGTTGGAGACGGCGCGCAGGCACAGGTCGCCGGGGACGCGGGCGTGCGCG
>NZ_JBFRFE010000736.1:0-1870 GCF_052114665.1 Stenotrophomonas sp. 2YAF22
ACTTCACGGTGGCCGCGCCGCACTGGCCGGTAGCCGCGTTGACCCGGCAGCGTGACGTCGGCGATGCCGCCGGCGCCTGCTGGCTGCGTGCCGATCCGGCCTGCATGGTGCCGGACATGCATGGCGCGCGGATGATGGGCCACGGCGAAACGCTGCGGCCCAGCCTGGCCGATACGCTGGCGTTGCTGCCCGTGCTGCAGCCGCTGTTTGCGGATGCAGGCTTCGTGCTGGATGCACCCGATCCGTCACGCTGGTACCTGCGCCTGCCCATCGGTACTGAACTGCCGGAGTTTGACAGCCCCGACGAGGTGTTGGGTGATGACCTGTTCTCGCACCTGCCGCCGGGCGAGGCGGGCCGTCGCTGGCGCGCACTGATGACCGAAGCACAGGTGCTGCTGCACACCCACTCGTGGAACCAGCAGCGCGCCGCGCAGGGCCAGCAGCCGATCAATTCGCTGTGGTTCTGGGGTGGTGGCGTGATGCCGGTATCGGTGGCCACACCGCATGCTCAGGTACGCAGCCGCGATGCGCTGCTGCAGGGCCTGGCCCAGGCCGCAGGTGTCGCGGTGGATGGTGAGCAGTCGGTCGATGCACTGGTCGACCTGCGCCAGCTGCGCTCGTTGCAGCAGCTGGGCAACGACGCGATCCGGCCGCTGCTGGCCGCGCTCAAGCGTGGCGAACTGCAACGGCTGGTGCTGGATTTCGAGGACGGCCTGCAGTTCCAGTTGGATCGCGGCCAGCGCTGGCAGTTCTGGAAGAAGCCACGGCAGCTGCACGACGCTTGAGGCAAGGCGGTAGCGCCGGGTCATGCCCGGCGCATGCGCTATCGAATATCGGTGACATGGATCGGCAGCTGCCAATGCCTGCGGCTCGGGCTGCTGCAGTAGTAGCCGACAAACGCCCCGCTCAGGATCAGACGCGTTCCATCCCAAACCCAGTGCCGGTTCGTCCCGCAGGCATCCTTGTCTGTGGCAAGGCCTTCTTCAAGAAACACGGCGTGCGGGTAGAGCGGAAACAGCGGGGTCGGCGAGAGCAGCCTGGGTGCGAATGGCGAACGGTCGCGGATCAGCCAGGTACCCGCTGGCACGATGTGGCGGTCAGTTGCACAGCTCAACATGGCAAGGACATGGGTGGCATCTACCCGTTCGATGCGTAGTTGGCGCGACGACATCCGTTCGCAGGCGTTCCGCGCGGCGGCCACCGGTTGCAGTTGCTGAAGCAGCTCTGCCCGCCCAGCCAGCTGCCCATCGTCTTCATGTGCTTCGACCAGCAGGGGTGGCGCCTTCAGGGGTGGCGCGGCTACCGCGGCCGGCACCTTCGATTCTGGTTGTGCGCCCTTGCGCACCAGTGCGCCTGGGGTATCCAGCCGACCCTGTACCTCGTCCATCTTCAGCAGCAACGTGCGGATGCCATGATCCGACAGCGGCCACGCGTGGCCGGATGCGTCGCTCATCTCGATGCGCCTGCCATCGAGCAGTGCATCGATCATCGATGCCACGTAGTGGGCGGGCAGCTCCAGGCCAAGGTCGAGCGCCTCGCTGTGGCCGATGGCACCGAGATCCCTTCCATCCACGCGCAGTCGCAGCGTTCCTTCAGGCGCTACCGCCGCCGGGGTGCGAGGCGCGTCCTCGGCGCCTTCGGCCATTGACAGCCGTGCGGTGACCGCCGTCTGCGGCCCGCCGGCGCGTTCGACCAGCATGCTCAGCATCAGCGGTGCCAGCGGACCGTAGGCTGCCAGCCGGCAGGTGCGGGTGTTGTCGCAGGCCATCACCCCRTCGCCCTCCACGAACGATGTGCCCAGCGGTTCAGCGGCCGTGGCAACCGACGCCAGCGCCAAAGACGCCAGCAGCGGCAGCGGGGTGTACAACAG
>NZ_JBFRFE010000737.1:0-1862 GCF_052114665.1 Stenotrophomonas sp. 2YAF22
TGCCTGCACCGTGAAGGTAGTGCCGGCCGCTGGCCGGCACCACCAGATCACACCCCGGCCTCGGCCTCAACCGATTCGGCCTTCACCTTCTTCGGCTCCAGCAGCATCTCCAGCGCCTTGCCCACGGCCGCGAATGCAAATGCACCGGTGATGTGGGTGGCCGCGCCCAGGCCGGCGCCGCAATCGAGCTTCAGGGCCGCATCCGCGCCCAGGTTCGGCCGCAGGCCACAGACACTCCCATCGGCCTGCGGATATTTCACGTTTTCCAGCGAATACACCGCCGGCACACCGAAATAGCGCTTGGCATTCTTCGGGAAGTTGAATTCACTGCGCAGCTTCTTGCGGATCAGCGCCAGCATCGCGTCATGCTCGGTGCGCGAGACATCGCGGATGCGCACCAGGGTGGGATCGGTACGGCCGCCGGCCGCGCCGACGGTCAGCAACGGCAGCTTGCGGCGGCGGCACCAGGCGATGGTTTCCACCTTCACCCGGAAGCTGTCGCAGGCATCGATCACCAGGTCGAAACCGCGGTCCAGCAGTTCGGCCATGTTGGCCGGGGTCAGGAACGCCTGCACGGCGTCGACCTCGATCTGCGGATTGATCGCCCGGCAGCRCTCGGCCATGGCCTCGGCCTTGTTGCGGCCGTAGTTGCCTTCCAGCGCCGGCAGCTGGCGGTTGGTATTGGATACGCAGATGTCATCGGCATCGATCAGGGCCAGATGGCCCACCGCCGAGCGCGCCAGCGCCTCCACCACCCACGAGCCGACGCCGCCCATGCCGACCACGGCAACACGGCTGCCCTGCAGGCGCTCGAGCGCGCCGACGCCATACAGCCGTTCAATACCGGCGAAGCGTTGTTTGACCTGTTCGTTCATCGGGCTATTTTAACGTGCTGGTCCCCTGACTACAGCACGACGACGCCGAACCCACCGTTGCACGCCCGGAGCGCCCGCCATGAGTGCCAGCCCACCCCGCCGCCCGTCCACCGCCTACCGCTATCTGTTCGTGCTCGGCCTGGGCCTGCTGATCGGCCTGATTGCCACGGTGATGGTCGGCCGCGCACTGCAGGCACGCCGCGATCCGTTCCCGGACAGCCTGATGCAGGTGATGCAGCGGCAGGCGGATCTGCTGCAGCAGGCTCAGCAGCAGAACCGCTGCAGCCTGGCCGACAGCGTCCCGCGCCTGCAGGTGCTGCGCCTGCTGTCCAACGATCTGGACCAGGCCTTCCCCGGATTGAAGGACAGCCGGCAGTTCCAGCAGCACGCCAGCCAGTACCGGGCCGGTCTCAATGCGGCATTGGCCAGCCCGCCGATCGACTGCAACGCGTTGGCGCAGCAGGTCCAGGCACTGCAGGACGATTGCCGGGCCTGTCATCAGGACTTCCGCTGATTCATCTTCGAGTGGGCGAAGGCCGATGTGGTTGGCGCCTTGTTCACGTTGGAAAGAGGAGGATTCGCTGACCCTGCTGCATGACGCAGTACCACCCAACGCACCCGCCTTCACGGCCAGGAGATGCCCCATGAAGATCCAGCTCATCGCCGCCAGTGTCATCGCAACCGTCGGCCTGGCCGGCTGTGCCACCTCGCCGGGCTACGGCGGTGGTGGTTACAACAACGGCTACAACAACGGCGGCTACGGCAACAACTCCGGTTACAACCAGGGCCGCTGCGCCGACTGCGGCATCGTCACCCGCATCAATGCCGTGCAGTCTGGCCGTACCGCGCCCTCCGCCACCGGCGCGATCCTCGGCGGTATCGTCGGCGCGGTTGCCGGCCATGAGATCTCCGACCACACCGGCGGCAGCCGCGGCAACAAGAACATCGCCGCGGTGTGGTCGGAGATCTCATGGCCGGCAACCGCGC
>NZ_JBFRFE010000738.1:0-1861 GCF_052114665.1 Stenotrophomonas sp. 2YAF22
CCACCAGGGTCAGCGCCAGGTCCGGGAACTGCTTGAGGAAGCCCGGATGGCGCCGCAACCAGGCCGCGACTTCATGGGCACCGAGCTTGTCGACGGTCTCAGTCATGCAATCCACTCCCCTTCGAAGACGAATGCGGTGGGGCCCGCCATCACCACCGGCTGGCCATCGCCCGGCCACTGGATGCGCAGGTCGCCACCAGGCAGGCTGATGCGAGCATCGCGCTGCAGTCGGCCGCGCTGCATCAGGGTCACGGCGGCAGCGCAGGCGCCACTGCCGCAGGCCAGGGTTTCACCCACGCCGCGCTCGAACACGCGCAGGCGCGCATGTTCCGGGCCCATCACCTGGGCAAAGCCCACGTTCACTGACTTCGGGAACGAGGCATGCTGCTGCAGCAGTCCACCCACGCGCTCAACCGGTGCAGCGTCGACCAGGCCGACTTCGATCACCGCGTGCGGATTGCCCATCGACACCGCCGCGAAGCGCACGGTCTCACCCTGCAGTGGCAGCAGGTATTCCTCGCGCGGGTGGGCGAAGCCGATCAGCGGCACCTGCGCCGGATCGAACAGCGGCACGCCCATCGCCACCGCGTACTGGCCATCGCCGAGGACATCCACGGCGTGGCTGGCCAGCGGGCTGTCGATCACGAAGCGATCGCCCTGCGCACTACCCTCGCGCACCAGCCAGGCAGCGATGCAGCGCGCGCCGTTGCCACACTGCTCTGAATTGGAACCATCGGCGTTCCAGATGCGGTACGAGGCAACGGAGCCTTCGGCGCGCGGTGGCTCGACGGTCAGGATCTGGTCGCAGCCGACGCCGGTATGGCGATCGGCCAGGCGCGCGGCCAGTTCCGGGGTGGGCGGCGGGGTGCCGTCGCGCAGGTCGATCACTACGAAATCGTTGCCCGCGCCGTGCATCTTGCTGAAGCGCAGGCCGTTGGAAACCGCCTTACTCATTCCCGTCGTCCAGCTTCTTGACAGGGTCCGGGGTCACCGACGGACTACCGTCGCGGGGATCCTGGGTGGCAGCGGGCGTGGTGTCGGCATCGGTGGCCGGTTCGACGGTTTCTTCCACCGGCACCGGCTTCTGCGGCAGCACCAGCGGGCCCTTGTTGCCGCATGCGGCGAGGAACAGCAGCGAGGCCGCTGCCAGCGGAATCAGGATGACATTGCGATGGGGGATGTTCATGCCCCGAGTATAGCCATTGGCGGCTGAGCGGTTGGTGCAGGATGCGGGGCCACGCATCCGCCAGGCATGACCCGGCGCTACCGCAACCCGGCACCCTTGGCAGCGCTGGGCCGTGCCCGGCGGGAGAGATCAATCTGCCGGCGGCAGCGGCCGGGTCCACAGCCAGATCGCGACCACGGTCATGCTGCCGATGGAGAACCACTTCACCCAGGCCACCGGCACGCACCACAGCATGATGCCGGCGCACACTGCCATGGTGATCGTGGCCATCCATTTGCCGTAGCGGCTGACCGCACCATGTGCCTGCCAGTTGGCAATGGCCGGGCCGAAGCGCGGGTGCTGCAGCAGCCAGCCGTGCAGCCGCTCGGAGCCGCGCGAGGCGGCCCAGGCCGAGATCAGGATGAATACGGTGGTGGGCAGCCCCGGCACGAAAATGCCGACGATGCCGGTGCCCAGGCTGGCATAGGCCAGCAGCCACCACGCCCAACGGAACCGCACCGGCCGGGTGGGCGCTGGCAGGTCCTTGGTGGCGGGCGGTTCGGGCAGGCTCATCGCGCAAGGATACCGAGCGCAGGTGGCGGCGGCGATATCACCGCCGCCACGTTGCGTCATTCCGTCGCAGCGCCGGCAGCGGGCGCTTCGATGCCCAGCTGCTGCAGCACGAACGCATACGAC
>NZ_JBFRFE010000739.1:0-1860 GCF_052114665.1 Stenotrophomonas sp. 2YAF22
GTGCGCTGGAAGGAGAGACCCTGCGCGACCACCTGGGCCTGCCACGCAAGGCGAGCCGTTATGCGACCGACGCCGAGCCGGCGCGGAAGGTGGGATAAGGCGATGAGCGGAGACACTTCGGTAGCGCCGGGCCATGCCCAGCGGAATTCGCCGACAACGGGCGTACTGCCCGAGATCGCGGCACGTGTCGACGACGCCATCGCGATCCGCCATGACCTGCACCAGCACCCGGAACTGGCCTTCGAAGAACACCGCACCAGTGCCCGCGTGGCCGAGCTGCTGCAGCAATGGGGCTATGCGGTCAGCACCGGCATCGGTGGCACCGGCGTGGTCGGTACGCTGCAGCGCGGGCAGGGCCGTCGCCGATTGGGTCTGCGCGCCGACATCGATGCGCTGCCGATCCATGAAGAATCCGGGCTGGCCTATGCAAGCCAGCGCGAAGGCCTGATGCACGCCTGCGGCCACGATGGCCACACCGCCATCCTGCTCTCGGCTGCCCACTACCTTGCGCACCACGGGCATTTCGATGGCACGTTGCAGCTGGTGTTCCAGCCGGCCGAGGAAACCGGCTCGGGCGCTTCGAAGATGATCGCCGATGGCCTGTTCGAACGCTTCCCGGTCGATGCCATCTATGGCCTGCACAACTGGCCGGGCGTGCCGGTGGGGCACTTCGGCTTCGTCGACGGACCGGCGATGGCATCGGTGGACTGGGCGCGTCTGCGGGTGATCGGCAAGGGCGGCCACGGCGCCGAGCCGCAGGGCAGCGTCGATCCGATCCTGGCTGCCGCGCACATCATCACCGCGCTGCAGAGCGTGGTGTCGCGCAATGTCGATCCGCGGCAGATGGGCGTGGTCACCGTCGGCTCGATCCACGGTGGGCAGGCGGCCAATGTCATCCCCGATGTGGTGGAGCTGAAGCTGACAGTGCGCGCGTACCTGCCGGAGGTGCGCGATACGCTGCGCCGACGGGTGACCGACATTGCCGAGCAGACTGCCGCTGCCTTCGGTGCGCGTGCCGAGATCGAATTCCCGCGCGGCTTCCCCAGCGTGATCAACCACCCCGAGCAGACGGCCTACGTCCGCGAGGTGGCGGTACAGGGGTTCGGTGCAGGGCAGGTGGTGGAGGCCTTCGCACCGCGTACCGCCAGCGAGGACTTCGCCTTCCTGCTGCAGGCACGGCCGGGCAGTTTCGTGTTCGTCGGCAACGGCGACAGCGCGCCGCTGCACAGCCCGCGCTATGTGTTCAACGACGCGGCCATCGCCCCGGCGGCCAGCCTGTGGGCGCGTCTGGCCGAGCACTATCTGGTGGAGGACGTGGCATGAGCGTGCGGTACGACAACGATCGGTTCCTGTACACCTCGGTGGACGACCCGCTGGCGCGCCCGTTGTTCGACGGCCTGGAGCAGGAGTACGACAACCGCTATGCGGACGTGCGCCGGCGTATCGGTGGCAGTGCCCGCGAGGAACTGCAGCGCTATCCGGCCGAAGCCTTCGCTGCCCCGGTCGGTGCGTTCGTGCTGCTGCTGCGCGACGGCGTGGCGATTTCCGGTGGAGCGTTCATGCCGCATCGCGATGAGGACACCGCTGAGTTCAAACGCATCTGGACGCTGCCTGGCCTGCGTCGGCAGGGCATCGCCCGGCGCGTGCTGCAGGAACTGGAAGACCAGGCTGCGCGTCAGGGCTATCGGCGCGTGTTCCTGACCACCGGCTTCCGCCAGCCCGAGGCGGTCGGCCTGTATCTCAGCCACGGCTACACCGCGTTGTTCGATCTGGATGCGGACCCGGAAACCATCGCGCATCTGCCGTTCGAGAAGCATCTGGTGCCACAGTCACAGGCGGGCGACACAGCTACCCTCGCAC
>NZ_JBFRFE010000740.1:0-1859 GCF_052114665.1 Stenotrophomonas sp. 2YAF22
GCGTACGGGGTGAGTGAGTCATCCGGCTTGTAGCCGCCGCGGCGTGTGTCGGTCAAGCGGCCGGCGGCGTCATGGGTGTAGGTCCAGCTGCGCGTTTCCCAGCTGCCGTAACGGGCACCGAGCACGGCGGTCAGCGGCTCGGCCAGCTGCAGGCGCGCGGCCAGGTAAGCGGCACGCTGGCGCAGTTCGTCCTCCGATGCGAGATAGCCCAAGCGGGTGACCTGCAGCGGCGCGACGTCGCCGTTCCAGCTGCGCCAGTCCGGCACGCGATCGTAGCTGGCAGGGTAAGCGGCGGTTTCACTCGCAGGCACTTCGCCCTTGCGCACCGACTGGGCGAAACCGAACACCAGTTCGTGTTCACGGCCAAACAGCTGGAACGGACCACCGACGTTGAAGTCGAACACCTGCATGTCGCCGTTTTCACCGAAGCTGCCGACGAAGGCAGAGATGCCGCTGCCATCGGCACGCGGGTAACCGGACGCGCCATACCAGACCGCGCCGTCGGTCTCGCGCTTGGAGCGGGTGTAGGCGAATTTCGCTGCCCAGCCATGGCCCAGCTGCTGTTCGAGGCGGGCGAACGCGCTCTTTTCGACGATCGGCCAGCTGCTCCAGCGCGCCGACAGGTTGGTCGAGCGCGGCAGGTTGGCCGGCTTGCCATCGGCGCCCCAGTACGGCACCACGCCCCAGGTCACGCCGGTGGTGCGCGGCGACTGGTACTCATAGCCGGCTTCCAGCAGGGTGGTGTCGGTGATGTCGGCCTGGACGATGCCGTAGAAGACGTCCTTGTCCAGCTTGTACACATCGCGGAACGAATCGCTCTGCTGCTTGGCAGCGACCACGCGGGCGCGGATGCGGCCATCCAGGGCGATGGGACCGCCGAGGTCGGCTTCCAGGCGCTGGTTGCCCCAGCGGCCGAGCGTCAGGTTGGCGCTCATCTGGAACGTATCGCTGGGGCGCTTGCGGACGAAGTTGATGGTGCCCGACGGATCACCCGCACCGGTGGTCAGGCCGGTGGCACCACGCACCACTTCGATGCGGTCGTAGATCACGCTGTCGGTGTTGGTCTTGATGTAGCCACCGAAGGTGTTGAGCATGCCATCGACCTGAAAATTGGTGATGTTGTACCCGCGCGAAACGTAGTTGATGCGTTCGCTGTCGGTGACCGACACCGCTACGCCGGTGACCTGGCCCATCACATCGGACAGGGAGAACAGGCCCATGTCGTCCAGCCGCTGCCGGGTCACCACGGTCATCGACTGCGGGGTGTGGCGCAGTGACAGGCCGAGCTTGGTTGCGGTGCTGGCCCGCTTGACGGTGTAGCTGTCGGCAATGTCGCCATCGGCAGTGACCTGGACGGTGTCCAGGGTGCGCGCAGACGGGTCGGCAGAACCTTCCTCAGCGTGTGCCAACGGTGCGATCAACAGTGCGGTCACGGCCAGGGCCAGAAGGGTTGGACGGGGAGTAATCAGGGGAGAAGCCATCGGTGCGATTCCATGCAGGACAAAAAACAGGCGATGGCAAACGCACCCATGGCAGCCATGCGCTCCGCGCACGTCACCCAGCGTGATTCCCATCGACGGTGCGACACCTGCGGCAGGCAGGTGACCCAGTGGTCGGGGGATGTACACGGGCGAAGGGGCGGGTGGGCGCGTGCTTCCGTGCCCCGCTTGGCTAAGCGCACAACCGATCAGTAAATGATAGGCATTCGCATTTCGTTAAGCAAGTGTGACAGCCCCATTCGTCCCCGAACATGTGGATCCAGGCAGATCGAGGGAAACGGTCGAAGGCGGGGCGCTGTGGGTTTGCGGGGTGTGAGCCGCACGGATGCGGCGACCAAGCCCCCAGGGATGGGTTCACGG
>NZ_JBFRFE010000741.1:0-1856 GCF_052114665.1 Stenotrophomonas sp. 2YAF22
GCCGGAGGGGGGGGCGGTGGCGCCAGCGCGGGGCGCCACTGCGATACCTCCACCGGCACGGTCAGCATCCGGCCATCGCGGCGCAGCAGCAGGTAGACGGTGGGCGTCGATGCCGCCCGTACTGCGTCGGCGAGCTGTTCGATCTGCCGCACCGGCGAGTCGTCCACGCGCAGGATGCGGTCGCCATGGCGCACGCCAAAGCGCGCCTCCGGGCTGGCCGCATCCACCCTCACCACGCCCTCGGTCGAGCGCAGCGCCAGACGCGCATCGTCCTGGCGCCATTCCAGCGTCTGCGAGCTGCCGCTGCCGGCGAGTACCGGCAGCGGCAGGGCCAACAACAGCACCAGCAGGCTGGCACGCATCTCACGCCCCTCGGGTGGCGACGGCCGGTGGCACCGCAGCGGCGCGGCGGGCCGGGCCGAACACGGCGATCTGGCCCAGCATCCACAGCAGCACCGCGCCCAGCGGCAGGTACAGCAGCGGCATGCGCGGCAGCTCGTACATGTTCATCAGCGCCAGGTTGATGGCATAGGCCGCCAGCATGCCCAGCACGATGCCCAGCGTGGCCAGCAGGAAGTTCTCGGTCTGGAAGTAGCGCAGGATCTGCCCACGGGTGGCCCCCAATGCGCGGCGGATGCCGATCTGCTTGCTGCGCTGCTGCACCCAGAAGCTGGCCAGGCCGACGATGCCCAGGGCGGTGACCACCAGCAGCGCCACGCAGACCGTCACCAGCAGGCCGACCATCGAGCGGTCGTTCTTGAAGTAGTCGGCACGCTGTTCCTGGTAGGTCAGCTTCTCGCGCACCAGGCGGTTGGGGTCGTTGTGCTCCAGCGCGGCCAGCGCACCCTTCAACACTTCATCGCGGCGTTCCGGCGAAGTGCGCAGCATGTACGGGCCGCGGGTGAAGTCGGTACGCACCGGCAGCATCATCGACAGGGTGCTGTTGTCGTTGTAGTCGGTGGGGGTGGCCAGATGGGCGACCACGCCGACCACATGCAGGGCCTGGTTGCCCATGTAGAACGTCTTGCCCAGCGCGCTCTGGTCCGGATACATCTTGGCGGCGACCTGCTGGTTGATGATCACCGGCGCGGCGCGGTCAGGCTTGGGATTCTTCTGGGCTTCCTCATAGTCGATGTATTCACTTGGCAGGAAGTCGCGGCCGGCGACCAGCTGCAGGCCAAGCGTCGGAAGTGCGTTCTCGCTGAACATGTACAACGACACGAACGCGGTCGGGCGCTCCTGGTCACGTTCGCGCGAGATGCTGGTGTTGCTCGAGTTGCGGCGGAATGGCAGCTGGTTGACCTTGGTCACGCTGGTCACGCCGGGAATCGCGCGCAGCGATGCCAGGTCTTCGTTGGTGCGGGCCATGGCGTTGGCCTGCTTGCCGATGCCGCTGACCCGGACCATGACCAGTTCGTTCTCGGCCAGGCCGCTGGGCTGGCTGATCTTTTCCACGCGCTGGGTGACCAGGAACAGGGCATTGCAGACGATGGCGCAGGTCAGGGCGATTTCCAGCACGATCAATGCGGCTGCGGTCTTGTGCCGGCGCAGGGTGCTGAGGATGGGGCGGATGTCCATGGGAAGTCCTCGTTCTGGTGCTTACTGCGACTTGAGCTGGATGGCCGGGGTGACCTGCATCGCGCGCCAGGCGGGCAGGAAGCCGGCAGCAATGCTGGCCAGCAGGGTCAGGCCGAGGGCGAGCAGCAGCATGCTGCCGTCGAGGTGGGCCAGCTTGGCGTAGTCCACCGGCTGCTGGCGCACTGCATACAGGCCCAGCAGTGCCAGGCCGATGCCGAGCACGCCGCCGACCACGCCCACCGCGCCCGCCTCGACCAGGCACTGCAGGAAGATCTGCC
>NZ_JBFRFE010000742.1:0-1855 GCF_052114665.1 Stenotrophomonas sp. 2YAF22
ATGCTGCCGGGCGGCACGCGGAAGCGGACGGCCGGGTCCGGTCGTGCCTGCCGCGCGACGCAGCGCTGGTGGATGCCGCCATTGGCGGCCAGGTCGCTCCGACTGCAGTGGCAGACGAACGCGTTGCCATCGGCCAACAGGCGGTCCAGCGCCGTCTGGTAGGCGTCGCTACGCGCGCTCTGCCAGATCACCGGCCCGTCATGAAGCAGGCCGAAGGCGGCCAGCGCCTGCAGTTGCGCCTGTGCGGCGCCGGCCACCGTGCGGGGTGGATCGACGTCTTCGATGCGCAACCGCCACAGGCCGCCATGGTGGCGCGCAAGCAGCCAGCTGCCGAAGGCGGCAAGCAGCGAGCCGGGATGCAGCAGGCCGGTGGGCGAGGGCGCGAAGCGGCCGCAGGAGAGGGAGGAGGTCATGCAGCTGAATCGTCGGTCAGGTTGGCGCTTGAATTCAAGCTGACTGCACCGCAGATTGACGGATATCGACCCCTTCCGAGCCGGAATTTCCCATGTTCACCCGTATTGCCCTCTTTCTAGCGACCAACCTCGCGGTGCTGATCCTCGCGAGCATCGTGATGTCAATCCTGGGCGTGGACTCCCGTTCGATGAGCGGCCTGCTGGTCATGGCGGCCATCTTCGGTTTTGGTGGTTCGCTCATCTCGCTGCTGCTGTCCAAGTGGATGGCCAAGCGCTCCACCGGTGCGGTGGTGATCACCGAGCCGCGCAACCAGACCGAGCGCTGGCTGCTGGCCACCGTCGAGCGCCAGGCCAAGGCAGCCGGTATCGGCATGCCGGAAGTGGCGGTGTATGACGGCCCGGAGATCAACGCGTTCGCCACCGGTGCCAACCGCAACAACGCGCTGGTGGCGGTGTCCACCGGGCTGCTGCACAACATGAGCGAGGATGAAGCCGAAGCCGTGCTCGGCCATGAGATCGCCCACGTCGCCAACGGAGACATGATCACCATGGCACTGCTGCAGGGCGTGCTGAACACCTTCGTGATCGTGCTGGCCCGCGTAGTCGGCGGGGTGATCGACAGCGCGCTGTCGGGCAACCGCGAAGGTGGTGGCCGTGGCTTTGCGTATTACATCATCGTGTTCGTGCTGGAGATGGTGTTCGGCCTGTTCGCCACGATGATCTCGATGTGGTTCTCGCGCCACCGCGAATTCCGTGCCGATGCCGGCGGTGCATCGCTGGCCGGCCGTCAGAAGATGATCTCGGCGCTGGAGCGGCTGCAGCTCAACCACGGCCAGAGCACCCTGCCGACGCAGATCGCCGCGTTCGGTATTGCCGGGTCGACGGCGAAGAAGCTGTTCATGAGCCACCCGCCGCTGGAAGAGCGCATCGCCGCGCTGCGGGCGTCGACGGTGGCATAAGCCTCCGCTTGTAGAGCAGTGCAGGAACGCCTGGCCTCGCGCCGGGCGTTTTTGTTTGYGCACCCACGCGTCGGTAGCGCCGGGCCATGCCCGGCGGATCRTTTCCGCGCCTGCGGAGGGGCGTCACTTTTCTTTTCGCGCGAAAAGAAAAGTAACCAAAAGAAACGCGCCGCCGGCCGCGAGCCGACGTGCTGTGCACGCCGGTACCCTGCGCTCCTCGGTCCGCCGAGGGACGGCGCGGGAACTCGCTACGCTCGGACACCCGCGCCTCTTCGCCCTCGCCGGACCTGCGGTGCTCGGCTTGCTATAAGGCGGGCCGGAAGATCAAGATCAACGGCAAGAGCATCCACGCATGGCGTGGATCTACTGGGTGCAGCTGTGGCGTTTGATCTTGGGTCCGCCTTGCAGCGAGCCGAGCATCGCAGGGGAATCAGGGGCACAGAGGCGCCGATGTCTGAGCGCAGCGAGTTCGGCGCCGTCCCC
>NZ_JBFRFE010000743.1:0-1849 GCF_052114665.1 Stenotrophomonas sp. 2YAF22
GCCTGCTCCTGGTGGGTGTCGACCTTGGTCGACACGTAGATCCACGCCACGCGTGGATGCTCTTCGTTCAATTGTCGAAATATTCGACTTCGAATGAGATCCATCCACGCATGGCGTGGATCTACCGGAACAAGTCCAACCGTCATAGGGAAMCTGTCGAAGGCGGGGCGGTGTCGGATTGCGGGGTGTCCGCGGCATGGATGCCGCGGCCAAGCCTACAGGGACGTACTTGCGGCGTCCCCGCAATCCGATACCACCCCGCCAAAGCACGGATCCCCCCAGAGCCGGCTGTTGCTGTTGCTGTTGCCAGGGTTGCCGGCCAGCGGCCGGCACCACGTCAGGTGCCGGGTGCAACCCGGCCGAACCCCGCCGGGGTAAACTAGCTGGATGGCTTCCCGTCCCGCGCACGACCTGCTCCGCCGCGTCTTTGGTTACGACGATTTCCGTGGTCCGCAGCAGGACATCGTGGAGCATGTGGCTGCCGGTCACGATGCCCTGGTGCTGATGCCCACCGGCGGCGGCAAATCACTGTGCTACCAAGTGCCCGCCCTGCTGCGTGACGGCTGTGGCATCGTCATCTCACCGCTGATCGCACTGATGCAGGACCAGGTCGAAGCCCTGCGCCAGCTCGGCGTGCGCGCCGAATTCCTGAACTCGACCCTGGACGCCGAAACGGCTGGCCGGGTCGAACGCGAACTGCTCGCCGGTGAGCTCGACATGCTCTATGTCGCTCCCGAGCGCCTGCTGACCGGCCGCTTCCTGTCGCTGCTGTCGCGCAGCCGGATCGCCCTGTTCGCCATCGACGAAGCCCATTGCGTGTCGCAATGGGGCCACGACTTCCGCCCCGAATATCGGCAGCTGACCGTCCTGCACGAGCGCTGGCCGGAGATTCCGCGGATCGCCCTGACCGCCACCGCCGACCCGCCAACCCAGCGCGAGATCGCCGAGCGCCTGGACCTGGCCGAAGCACGTCACTTCGTCAGCTCCTTCGATCGCCCCAACATCCGCTACACCGTGGTGCAGAAGGACAACGCCCGCAAGCAGCTGAGCGATTTCCTGCGCAGCCATCGCAGCGAGGCCGGCATCGTCTACTGCATGTCACGGCGCAAGGTGGAGGAAACCGCCGAGTTCCTGTGCACGCAGGGGTTCAACGCCCTGCCCTACCACGCCGGCCTGCCCGCGGAAGTGCGTGCAAACAACCAGCGCCGTTTCCTGCGCGAAGACGGCATCGTCATGTGCGCGACCATCGCCTTCGGCATGGGCATCGACAAGCCGGACGTTCGCTTTGTCGCCCATACCGACCTGCCCAAGTCGATGGAAGGCTACTACCAGGAAACCGGCCGCGCCGGTCGCGATGGCGAAGCCGCCGAGGCCTGGCTCTGCTACGGCCTGGGCGATGTGGTGCTGCTCAAGCAGATGATCGAGCAGTCCGAGGCCAGCGAGGAGCGCAAGCAGCTGGAGCGGTCCAAGCTCGACCACCTGCTGGGGTACTGCGAATCGATGCAGTGCCGTCGCCAGGTGCTGCTGGCCGGTTTCGGCGAGACCTATCCCAAGCCCTGCGGCAACTGCGACAACTGCCTGACCCCGCCGGCGGCCTGGGATGCCACCATCCCCGCGCAGAAGGCGTTGAGCTGTGTTTACCGCAGCGGCCAGCGCTTCGGCGTCGGCCACCTGATCGACGTCCTGCGCGGCAGCGAGAACGAGAAGGTCAAGCAGCAAGGCCACGACAAGCTGAGCACCTACGCCATCGGCCGCGACCTGGATGCACGCACCTGGCGCAGCGTGTTCYGCCAGCTGGTGGCCGCCAGCCTGCTGGAAGTGGACAGCGAGGGCCACGGTGGCCTGCGCC
>NZ_JBFRFE010000744.1:0-1847 GCF_052114665.1 Stenotrophomonas sp. 2YAF22
GACTACATCGAGGGCGTCAGCTGGGTCTACAAGATGCATATCTTCCTGGGCCTGACCCTGTTCCTGATCGCGCCCTTCACCCGGCTGGTGCATGTGTGGAGCATTCCGGTCAGCTATCTGTGGCGGCCGTACCAGGTGGTGCGCCGTCGCCAGGCGGCGCTGCGCTACGGGCCGCGGGAGTAAGCCGTGGGCAACCTGCCGAAGTTCCTGCCGATCACCGTGATCGATTCCGCCCAGGCGGTTCCGGCCGAGGCCCACCAGCACCAGCATGACGGGGCAGGGGAGGGGCCGCGCTCGCTCGGGCAACCGGCACCGTGCCGGTTGTTCGTGGAGGACAYGGCGATAAGCGAGGCCGACATCGCCCGCGAGATGCAGCACCATCGGGCACTGCGCCCGGAACAGTCGCGTGCCGAGGCGGCGCGCGCACTGGTGGTGCGTGAACTGCTGCGGTTGGAAGCGCAGCGCCTGGGCCTGCTGGCGCCGGCAGGCGGCCGGGTCAGCGATGAGGAAGTGCTGATCCAGCAACTGCTGGAAGACGCGATCGAAGACCGCGTGCCGACCGACGAGGACTGCCAACGCTACTTCGAGCAGAACCCGGAGCGATTCCGCTCACCGGATCGGGTACGGCTGCGCCATATCCTGCTGGCCGCGCCGGCCGATGATGTGGCCGGGCGGCTGGCCGCACGCACCGAGGGCGAGCGTCTGGCCAATGAACTGAAAGCAGCGCCGCACCTGTTCGCCGACTTCGCCCTGCGCCATTCGCGCTGCCCGTCCAGCAGTGACGGCGGTGACTTGGGCTGGCTGCAGCGTGGGCAGACCACGCCGGAGTTCGATCGCCAGGTGTTCCGCCTGCGCGAGGGCCTGGCTGGCTTCCCGGTGGAATCACGCTGGGGCTACCACGTGGTCAGCATCGATGGGCGCGAGGAGGGGCAGCCGCTGCCGTTCGACGCAGTGCTGCCACAGATCCGGGACTACCTGGAGCTGCAGGTGCGCCAACGCGAGGTGCAGGCGTACCTGCTGGAGCTGCAGGAGCGCTACCCGGTGCGCGGACTGGACGAGATCGAAGCCGAAGCCGAGGTCGGCTGATCCACTCTTGAGGAAGGAGATTGCATGAACCAGGCCCTTGCCCCCGCCAGTGCCGGGCAGCAGCAGCGTGCGCTCTGGCTGAGCACATTCGCCTTCACCGTGTGCTTTGCGGTGTGGATGATCTTTTCCATCATCGGTATACAGATCAGCGAGCAGCTGGGATTGACCGACACCCAGTTCGGCCTGCTGATCGCCACCCCGGTGCTGACCGGCTCGGTCAGCCGCGTGTTCCTCGGCATATGGTCCGACCAGTTCGGCGGCCGCAAGGTGCTGGTGCTGGTGATGCTGTGCGGCGCAGTGGCTACCTGGATGCTGACCTATGCCCACACCTACCCCCAGTTCCTGTTCGCCGCGCTGTGCGTGGGTATTGCCGGTGGCAACTTTTCGGTGGGCGTGGCCTATGTGTCCAGGTTCTTCCCGGCCAGCAAGCAGGGCACCGCCCTGGGCATATTCGGCGCCGGCAACATCGGCTCGGCGGTGACCAAGCTGCTGGCGCCTTTGGTAATGGTGGCCGCGGGCTGGACCATGGTGGCCAAGGTCTGGGCGGTCGCGCTGGCGGTCACCGCCGTGCTGTTCTTCCTGTTCAGCAAGGAAGACCCGTCGCTGGAACAGCGCCGCCGTGACGGGGTGAAGCCGGTGCCGTTCTCCGAGCAGATGGCTCCGCTGAGGAACCTGCAGGTGTGGCGGTTCTCGTTGTACTACTTCTTTGTGTTTGGTGGTTTTGTGGCACTGGCGTTGTGGCTGCCGCATTACCTGGTGGG
>NZ_JBFRFE010000745.1:0-1832 GCF_052114665.1 Stenotrophomonas sp. 2YAF22
CCGCGCAGCCCCTCGAAGATCGCCATGTGCTCGTCGGCGCGCGCGATCCCGTCGCTGCACGCAATGCGATGCGCCATCACTTCCAGCGCC
Organism: Stenotrophomonas sp. 2YAF22; assembly: GCF_052114665.1. Taxonomy (NCBI): domain Bacteria; kingdom Pseudomonadati; phylum Pseudomonadota; class Gammaproteobacteria; order Lysobacterales; family Lysobacteraceae; genus Stenotrophomonas; species Stenotrophomonas sp. 2YAF22. The sequence continues at coordinate 91 of NZ_JBFRFE010000745.1, forward strand.
TGTTCGAGGCGATGCTGGAGGCGACCGAAAGCCAGGCGCTGGCCGAGATCCGCCGGCAGACCCAGCAGGACCGCGAGCGCTTCCTGGCCACGACCCGGATCTGACCGGGTTCATCCTGCGGTGCCGGGCCATGCTCGGCTGCTTTCGGCTGGAACGTGCGGTACCCGCATCGCCTGCATCCACGCGCTATGCTGGGCTCCGGACGTCTCCCATAAGGAAAGCGCGATGTTCCCGACCATGTTCTTCAGCGCGGTGCTGGCCTTCGTGGCCGTGGTCATCCTGTTCAAGGCAGTGCGGATGGTGCCACAGGGCTATGAATGGACCGTCGAGCGGTTCGGCCGTTACACCCACACCATGTCGCCCGGCCTGCATTTCCTGATCCCGATCGTCTACGGGGTGGGGCGCAAGGTGAACATGATGGAGCAGGTGCTGGACGTGCCCGGCCAGGAAGTGATCACCAAGGACAACGCCGCCGTGCGCGTCGATGGCGTGGTGTTCTTCCAGGTACTGGACGCGGCCAAGGCCGCCTACGAGGTATCGGTGCTGGAAGTGGCGATGATCGCCCTGGTGCAGACCAACATCCGTACCGTGATCGGCTCGATGGACCTGGATGAATCGCTCAGCCAGCGCGAGGTGATCAACGCCAAGCTGCTCAGCGTGGTCGATCATGCGACCAACCCGTGGGGCGTSAAGGTCAACCGCATCGAGATCCGCGACATCCAGCCGCCGCGCGACCTGCTCGATGCGATGGCACGGCAGATGAAGGCCGAGCGCGAGAAGCGCGCGCAGATCCTCGAGGCGGAAGGTTCGCGGCAGTCTGAGATCCTGCGTGCCGAAGGCGAGAAGCAGGCTACGGTGCTGGAGGCGGAGGGGCGGCGCGAGGCCGCATTCCGCGACGCCGAAGCGCGCGAGCGCCTGGCCGAAGCCGAAGCCAAGGCGACCCAGGTGGTGTCGGCGGCGATCGCCGACGGCGACGTCCAGGCCATCAACTACTTCATCGCCCAGAAGTATGTGGAAGCGTTCAAGGAACTGGCCACGTCGCCGAACCAGAAGCTGGTGCTGATGCCGATGGAGGCCAGCGGAGTGATTGGTTCGATCGCCGGCGTGGCCGAGCTGGCCAAGCAGGCCCTGTCCAACCAGGAAACCCGGCCGCCGGCAAGGCGGCCGCCACCGATCGGAGGCTGACATGCGCTGGGAAGTCGTTGCCTGGGGTGCGTTGGCCTTGCTGCTGTTCGCCGCCGAAGCGCTGGCGCCCGGCGCGTTCATGCTGTGGATCGGCATCGGTGCGGCGGCGGTGTTCGCGCTGGTAGCGGTGTTCGCCGATATCCCGGTGCTGTGGCAGGTGGTCGCTTTCGTGGTGCTGAGCGTGCTGTCGATCCAGTGCTACCGGCACTGGGGCAAGCCGCGCGCGCGGCAGAGTGACGCGCCGCTGCTGAACCGCCGCGCTGAACAACTGGTCGGGCGGGTGGTGCCCTTGCAGCAGGCCATCGTTGGCGGGCAGGGCAGGGTCAGCATCGACGACGCGTCGTGGCAGGTGAGTGGGCCGGAGCTGCCGGCCGGCACGCTGGTGCGGGTGGTGGCGGTGCAGGGCAGTGCGCTGGTGGTCGAGGCGGTCGCCTAGGGTTTCCAGCGAACGGCACAGCCCCTCGTGGATTGGCCGCTTGATGCGTCGGGGTCTGTTTGTTGGGTCGGGCGGGTTGGGTTCGCGGGGGACGCCGTGAACCCATCCCTGGGGGCTTGGC
>NZ_JBFRFE010000746.1:0-1827 GCF_052114665.1 Stenotrophomonas sp. 2YAF22
CCGGTTTTCGAGCCACGCATCGTCCGCCACCCTTATCGGTGGCGGCTTCTGCCTGCTTGCACGGAGCCTGCCATGACCATGCCGCACTCCCCTCCCCCGCGCCCCATCCAGGAGGCGCCCTCGCCCGCCCCTGCGCTGGACCCCAACAGCCTCATCGCCATCCTGCGCAGCATCGGCGCAGGCGCTGCAGCCGACGGCCAGCCCTGGCCCGAACGCCATCACCTGCGCAGCCGGCAGATGCAGTTGTCCGACGCCGACTGCGCACTGACGGGCCAACGCATCGTGCAGGAACTCCTGCTGGCGGCAGAGCGCACGCGCCAGAACGGTGAGCCCGATCAGTACGTGGGCGACCGTGTGATGGGGGGGCTGGTGATGGCCGATATCGCACTCACCGCCTTCATCCACGAACGGATGCGGCCACAGGACTGAGTAGGCGCTTGTGGGCGTGACGTTATTTTTTTTGTGCGGGGTGATGAATGAAGAAGCACGGCCTTACCGCTGCGGCAGTGTGCATCGTGATGATCGGCGCGGTATGGCCGGGCTGGCCCGAGCCAGCGGGCGATCAGGTGTGGGCCTACCAGAAGCTGCAGCCAGCCGACTACCGGCTGCTGCACAGTGATGCGCTCGGCTTCGTGACCGCCAAAGCGGATGAGGGTTTTGAACTGCACACGCGCTATGGCGGGGTGACGTCTTTCGAGATCCGCTGCAAGGGCGTTCTGGTGATGGACGTGGAGAATGCCCCCTCACGCGTGCTGATCCGGGTGCCCGCCGATGCACTTACGCGGGCACCGGATATCGAGCGCCTGCGCCTCAGCTTCGAGCGATGGTTGGTCTACCACCAGAGCCAGGGCGGGTTGCTGGTGGAGAGTGCAGGAACATCGTGGATCGAAGCGCTGTTTGGGCGTTTCAATGGGGCAGTGCCTGATGAGCAGCGTTGCTTGTTGGGGACCGCGGGCCGCCCTTGGTCGCAATCCCTCTAGCCGCTTCGCCAGCGACTCCCGACGGCAGCCCGCAGGGTGTCCGTCGCGCCATCGAGCGTTCTCTGGCCAAACCCACAAAGGAGCTTGGCGTTCGTGGACAGCCATGACCGCCCCGCGACGCCCTGAGCAATCTTGGCGCGTGTGTGGAAACCCAGTAGCAGACGGCATACACTAGCTGCGGCGCCCGCCGTGCTTGCACACGAGCAAAAACAGGCCGTATCCCCTGATCGATTCTTCTTCTGGCCAGCTGCCGGGGACTTAAACGTGTGCGCCTTACCCGGATCGGCTTGGCCATCGAGGACGAGTCATGACCATCAAGCAATATGTGTTCCACGTCCATGCGTACCTTCGGGAGCAGGGCTTCGCGTCGCTTACCCGCAGCCAGGCCCATGAGCTGCTGGCGGCCGCCGCCGGATTTTCCACCCACGCCGCGTTCCATCACCAGGCCGCGTGGTGCGACGTGGCCTGGCGTGATACCGACCTCACGACGGATGAAGACCGGGTCATCCAGCGGTGCCTGCACTTTGGGATGTCACCCGAGGAAGCCGAGCGCACAGCCCAAGGCCTGGTCAGTTTCCTCGGCGAATCCGGCTATGCGCCGGTTCGTTTCGAGGAGCTGATTTCCGCGCTTACCGGCGATCACGACGAGTGGGCGGAGGCTGAGGAGATGGAGTCGGATGTCGTTGCCGAGTGGGTGTCGATCAACCTGACAAGCCGCATGCAGCAAGGGCTCGATGCGCTGCTCGGCAAATTTCCCTTGCTGCTGGAAGGGTTGGAGGCGGCAGCAGCTCGCGGCGTAGCGGTTGCGCACCTGGCGACCGCGTACATGCTCGAGCCGTACGGGGAC
>NZ_JBFRFE010000747.1:0-1824 GCF_052114665.1 Stenotrophomonas sp. 2YAF22
GGTTGCCAGGGTKCGGGTAGCACCGCTGCCGTCGCTCGCTTCGAGGAAGACCGCCACGTGGTCACCGCCGACGCTGCGGACACCCAGGAAGTACCAGTGCGTCTCGTTCTGGAAAGCTGCCAGGCCGGCGGCCACGCCTGCTGCCGGGCGGGTCATATCGGTACTGGCCTCGAAGCGCAGGTGCTGCTGGCGTCGGCCGAGGAACGCGGGGTTGCGCAGTGTGTCCAGGTTCTCCGCCAGCGGATGCACGGCCAACGCCCCCGGCCGCTCGCGCAGGTCTGCCCACGGCTGCCTGGGGATGCGCACGCGCAACCAGCCGCTGCCGAGTGTCGGCGCATCGAATTCGTCGCGCTCGGTGAAATTGCCGGTGGAAGGCGCCTGCGACGCGTCGCCCTGCATCCACGAGGGCGCTTTGGCCGCATACGGAATGGCCTGCGTGGCCGGCAGGATCACTGGCCAGCCGTCCTGCCATTGCACCGGCAGCAGATAGGTCTCGCGCCCGGTGTTGTAGTGGCGGATGTCGTAGTTGCGGCTGGCAAGGAACACCGCCCACCAGGAGCCGTCCGGAGCCTCCACCAGATCGGCATGCCCGGCATTGGTGATCGGCAGTGGCCTGCCATCGGGCAGGTCGCGCTGGGTGAGAATCGGATTGCCCGCATACGGCACGTAAGGCCCCCACACCTCGCGGCTGCGCAGCACCACCTGCGAGTGCTGCGGGCCGGTGCCGCCTTCCGCATCGGAGAGGTAGTACCAGCCATCGCGCCTGTAGAGGTGCGGCCCCTCGATCCAGATCGGGTTCCTGGCCGGCTCCACCCCGCCGTCGATCAACACCCTGCGCGGTCCCACCGGGGTGAAACGCTCCAGATCGATCTGCTGCATCCAGATGGCACGGTGGCCCTCGTAGCGTGGTGGGCCGGGCGGTACATCGTTGTTGAGCAGATACACGGTGCCGTCGTTGTCGAAGAACAACGACGGATCGATGCCGTCGATGCCGGGCAGCCAGTGCGGATCGGACCAGGGGCCGGCGGGATCGCGCGCGGTCGCGATGAAATTGCCGCCGCTGTCGACGGCCGTGGTGACCACGTAGAACATGCCGTCGTGGTAACTGATGGCCGGTGCGAAGATGCCACGCGACACGCCCAGGCCGTCGAAGTCCAGCTGCGACGGTCGGTCGATCACGTTGCCGATCTGCTTCCAGTGCACCAGGTCCACGCTTTCGAACACCGGGATGCCCGGGAAGTAGGTGAAGCTGGAATTGACCAGATAGAAGCGCCCGTTTGCGGCGACGACGCTGGGGTCGGCATGGAACCCTGCAAGAATGGGGTTGCGATAGTGTCCGGCCGGCAACGGCGCATCGAATGCCGCGTCGCGACCGCGGTACTCGAACCAGTCGAAGTAGACCGGCGGCGCAGGCGCCGCTGCCCACGCCTGCGGCAGGAATGAAGACAACACGAGCAGTGAGGCCAGCAGCAGGCGCATCAGGGAACCTCCGCAGGAGAAATGGAAAGCTCGAAGGGACCGGCGGGCGCGCCGCTGCTGTCGTGCAGGGTGCACACCGGGCCATCGGCCCAGCAGTAGCGCACGCGGGCGGCGGAACCGGCCTCGGCGCTGCGCAGCACGACGTCGTGACCGTCCAGCACCGTGTCGGCGTAGTGGCAGTGGCGCGCATCGGCGTCGCACAGCTCGAAGCCGATGGGACCGTTCGCGCCGGTCGTGACCAGAGCGCCGGCCACGTCGTCGAACGCGATGCGTACACCGGCCCGCGTGGCCGATGCCTGGCGCGCTATCGGGCCGGACGGCGCTACGCCGCGCTCGCTGTAGACC
>NZ_JBFRFE010000748.1:0-1823 GCF_052114665.1 Stenotrophomonas sp. 2YAF22
GGTGCGGGCCGGCAGCGACAGCACGAACAGCACCGCGATGAACGACAGCAACGGCAGCAGGCCGCGGCAGATGGCGAACAGCACTTGGCGGGTGATCTGCATCGCGCGATGCTGGGTGCGCCCGATCAGCACGCCGAAGCCCGCCAGCATGCCGGTGGCCAGGGCGATGAAGGCGTCGCTGCCGAACAGCTCGTGGAAGAAGTCGACCTTGACCATCCGGAACAGCGCTGCCCACAACCACAGCAGCAGCCAGGTCAAGCCGGTGAACACCGCCGCCAGCACCAGCGTGAGTCCGTTCTGCCAGGCACGTTCGAACAGTGCGCCGTAGTCGGCCCGCCAATGACCGGCGTGCAGGCGGAACTGCCACCAAGGCAGGGCAATGAACGTGGCAACCGCCAGGCAGACCGAGAGCGGAACCTGCAGCCCGGCCGCATACAGCGCGGTTTCTCCGCTCAGGTTCCAGGCGGCCCAGGCCGCCAGAGCAAGCACCAGCAGCGAGGCCAGCCCGGCGTGCAGCCACAGGCGCCAGGCCTTCAGATCAATCAGCGTCAAGGCCACCGCGGTGGGCACGGTCAATACCCAGGCATACCAGCAGTAGCGCCAGCCGATGTCCCGGAACGGCCATTGATCGGCCAGTTCCTGGGCGGCGAAAAGCATCAGCCCCTGCAGCAATGCGATCAACACGATCATGCTGCGGGTGGGCCATGACAGCGTTGCGTCCTGCTGCATCGGGTCGTCCTCCTTGCAAGAGCGCCATCCTAGCCCATCCCTTCGCGCCCGCATCCGGTTGCAGCGGTTAGAATGACACCCATGCCAGTAACGCCGACTTCCCTCGCCAATCACCTGCTCGTGGCGCTGCCGTCGCTGATCGACGCCACCTTCGCCCGCACCGTTGCGCTGATCTGCCAGCACGACGAGAACGGGGCAATGGGGGTGCTGGTCAACCAGCCCTCCGAGTACACCCTGGGCGAAGTGTTGGCGCAGATGGACATCGCGACCGGCGATGGCGTCCTGCAGGCGCGTCCGGTGCTCAATGGCGGGCCGGTGCATCCCGAGCGCGGCTTCGTCATCCATGATGATGCGCGCGCGTGGGATTCCAGCCTGATCGTCGGTGACGGCCTGTACCTGACCACCTCGCGTGACATCCTCGAGGCGATGGCGCGCGGCGAAGGCCCGGCCAATGCCGTGGTCACCCTGGGCTGCGCGGGCTGGAGTGCCGGCCAGCTGGAAAGCGAACTGTCCGAAAACAGCTGGCTGACGGTGCCGGCCGACGCCGAACTGGTGTTCCAGCTGCCTCTGGAACAGCGCTGGCAGGGCGCCGCGTCGCGTATTGGCGTCGATCTGTTCCGGCTGACCGATTACAGCGGCCATGTCTGAGCCGGCCCTCATCCGTCGCGATGGCACCGTGCTCGGTTTCGACGTCGGCTCGCGCCGGATCGGTGTGGCGATCGGCAGTGCGTTCGCCGCGCATGCGCGCGCCGTGGCCGTGGTCGATGTTCACGGCAATGGTCCCGACTGGGCGGCGATCGAACGCCTGCTCAAGGAATGGAAGCCCGATGGCCTGGTGGTTGGCGATCCGCTGACCCTGGACGGCCAGGACCAGCCCAACCGCAAGCGCGCGCAGGGCTTTGCCCGCCAGCTGCGGGAACGTTTCAAACTGCCGGTGGTGATGATCGACGAGCGTTCCAGCTCGGTCGAGGCTGCCCGCCGCTTCGCCGTCGAGCGCGCCGAAGGGCGCAAGCGTCGTCGCGATGCGGCCGCCCTCGATGCCGTGGCCGCGGCGGTGATCATCGACCGCTGGTTGTCGTCGCCGGACGACGCCA
>NZ_JBFRFE010000749.1:0-1815 GCF_052114665.1 Stenotrophomonas sp. 2YAF22
CCCGTGCCTTGCTGAAGGACGCACCGATACTGCTGCTCGACGAAGCCACCAGCGCGCTGGATGCACAGAGCGAACATGGCGTGCAGCAGGCACTGGAACGCCTGATGGCCGGGCGCACCACGCTGGTCATCGCCCATCGGCTGGCGACCGTGCTGAAGGCCGACCGCATCGTGGTGATGGACCATGGCCGTATCGTGGCCGAGGGCACGCATGCGGAGTTGCTGGCTGAAGGCGGCCTGTATGCGGAGCTTGCACGCCTGYAGTTCATCGATTGATGACGGCCGGCTAACACCGGCCGGATCACTCTGGCGGCGTAGCGACGAACCACTGTAGGAGGCCAGGCATGTCGTTCCGTCAGTTCCCCGCTGTCGACAGCAATGGCGAAAGCCACATCATCATCGAGTTCAAGCCCGAGGCCAGCGGCAGTGGGCATGGCTCCGAAGCGACGCCGCGTTATGAGCTTGATGACGGACGCCAGCTGGTACGCAACGGCCGCGAGTTCACCACCAGCGGCGGCGAGGTCAGGTTGTCGATCTAGCGATCCACCGCAGAGCCGGGCATGCCCCGGCTCTACTGCTGTTCCGGACAGAAAAAAGGTTGGTCATTTTTTGACCAACCATCTTGACAGCCTTGCACGCCAAGGCCTGCCGCAGGTTATCCACATGTTTGCGCAGAAGCCATCCACACGCCCTGTGGATGAATGGCGTTACGCCAGCACCCGGCCGATCCCGCTGGCATCCACTTCGGCCGCGGCTGCCGCGATAGCCCCTGGCTCGCTGCCGGCCACGAAACCGATGCGGAAATGCACTTCGCCGGCAGGCGTGCGCGAGGAGTGGATCGAGGCGAGGCTGATGCCGTGCTGCTCGAACACGTTCAGCAGCTCACGCAACGAACCGGCGCGGTCTTCAGGCAGATGTACCGACAGTGCATTGCGCTCGGTCAGGTCGGCCAGCAGATAGCCGACGCGCTCGAAGGTGTAGTTGCCCGCAGCCAGCGCCTGATCGCCGAAGGCACTCCTGTTGGCCTCCAGCAGGTGATCGCGGAACGCGCCCCGCGCAGCGTCGTCGCCMTGCCCCACCTGTACCTGCAGCGTCTGCAGCTGGCCGATCAGACGTTGCAGCATCGGCGCCACATAAGGATTGCCGAACTGGATGTCTTCGTAGATCGCCGGATTCAACGACAGGATGCGCGAGATGATCGCCGTATCCAGTTCAAACGAAGCCGATCGATACGGCAGCATCGCCGCAAGCGTCCCCAGCTGCGGCTGGTACTCGCGCAGCACACCCGCCTGGGCCAGGTGGGTCGCATGCACCATCGCCTGCACCAGCGCCATCATCTGGTCATGGTGCTGCGGGGTGGCGCGCACGCATTCGGCCTGCAGTGCCAGGCACAACGCGTCGACCCAAGGCCGCCAATGCAACAGCCTTGCCTCGCAGACCACCATCACCCGGCCCTTCAGGGTCGGCGCCTTGGGCGGCGCCGTCATCGGATGCAGGCCCACCACTTCGGCGCACGAGGCCAGCATCGCCTGCACCGGCGCTTCCTTCACCGAGGTCACATCCAGCCACAAGCGTTCCTGCTCGCGGCCCGCCGACAGGCGCACGTACTCGGCGATCAACGTGGACGTGTGCCGGATCGGTGCGGAGAACACCAACACGTCGGCCTGTTCCAGCAACTGCTCCGGCGCATGCGAACCCGGATCGGCCGGATCGTGGCCGATCACCCGCACCTGCATGTGCTGTTCGAAGAACCGGGTCAGCCAGCGCCCATAGGCGCCGGCACTGCCGACGATGCCGACCGTGCGCGGCGTGCGTT
>NZ_JBFRFE010000750.1:0-1812 GCF_052114665.1 Stenotrophomonas sp. 2YAF22
GCATCATGGTAAACAGGAAGATGCCCAGCACCACCGGGAACCAGGCGCCCTGCAGCAGCTTGGCGCCGTTGGCGATGACAAAGCCCAGATCGATGATGAAGAACACCACGCACAAGGGCAGGATCCAGTTGCGTGCCTTGGGCCACAGCGAACGTGCAACCAGGGCCAGCAGCAGGGTATCGATCAGCATGGTGGCCGACACCGAGATGCCGTAGGCCACGGCCAGGTTGGACGAGCTGCGGAAGGCCAGCACCAGGCCGATCACCATCACCGCGATGCCCCAGTTGATGCCGGGGATGTAGATCTGGCCGATGGTGTCGTGCGAGGTGTGCTTGATGCGCATGCGCGGAATGTAGCCCAGCTGCATGGCCTGGCGCGAGACCGAGAACGCACCGGTGATCACCGACTGCGAGGCGATCACCGCAGCCATCGTGGCCAGGATGATCATCGGGTACAGCGCCCACGACGGCACCGCCTCGAAGAACGGGTTCTTCACCGCCTCGGGATGGTTGAGCACCAGCGCGCCCTGCCCCAGGTAGTTCAGCACCAGGCAGGGCAGCACGAAGAAGTACCAGGCGTGGCGGATCGGCTTGGCACCGAAGTGGCCCATGTCGGCGTACAGCGCCTCGCCACCGGTCACCGCCAGCACCACCGCGCCGAGGATGAAGATGCTGTGCCAGCCGTGCTCCATGAAGAAGCGGATCGCCCACCACGGGTTGAACGCCTTCAGCACTTCCGGCGCGTCGACGATGTTGTAGATGCCGATCGCGGCCAGCGAAATGAACCAGATCGAGGTGATCGGGCCGAACAGCTTGCCGATCTTCGCGGTACCGAAACGCTGCACCGCGAACACGGCCAGCAGCACCACCACGGTGATCGGCACGATGAAGGCGTGCAGCCCGGGCGCAGCGACCTCCAGGCCTTCGACCGCACCCAGCACCGATATCGCCGGGGTGATCACGCCATCGCCGAAGAACAGCGAGGCGCCGAATATGCCGAGGATGCCGACCACGTAGGCCGAACGCGACCCGTTGCGCAGCGTACGCTGGGTCAGCGCCATCAACGCCATGATGCCGCCCTCGCCGTCATTGTCGGCGCGCATGATGATGGTCACGTACTTCAGGGTGACCACGATGTTCAGCGCCCAGAACGCCAGCGACAGCACGCCCAGCACGGTGTCGTGGTCACTGCTGAGCCCGTAGTGGGGCGAGAACGCCTCCTTCAGGGTGTACAGCGGGCTTGTGCCGATATCGCCGAAGACCACGCCGATCGCACCGATGATCAGCGCCAGGCCCCCGGCGGGGGGAGCGTGACCATGGCCACCATGGGCGGCGGTGTGCGGGGTTTGACTGCTGGACATGGGGCTCCTGGCGAAGCTCAGGGTGTAATGGGAAAGAAAGCGGAGCGGCTCAGCGCAGCGCCGACTGCAGGGCCTTGCGGATGACGGTGGCCACTTCGTCGCCCTCGTTGAAGGCCTCGCGCGCCATCCGCGCCGCCTCGGTGGGCTTGTAGCCCAGCTGCTGCAGCGCCACGGTGGCATCGGACAGCGGATCGGCCGGGGCCGGGCCACTGCCGGTCGGCAGTGCGCCACCGGCACCGAACTGCGCCGCGCGGTCRCGCAGCTCCAGCACCATGCGCTCSGCGGTCTTCTTGCCGATGCCGGGGATGCGGGTCAGCGCGGTGATGTCGCCGGCCTGGACCATGCGGGCGAATTCTTCGACGGTGACCCCGGACAGCACGGCCAGCGCGATCTTCGCGCCGATGCCGCTGACCTTCTGCACGTCGCGGAACAGGCGGCGCTCGCCTTCGCGC
>NZ_JBFRFE010000751.1:0-1811 GCF_052114665.1 Stenotrophomonas sp. 2YAF22
AGTCGGCGCCGAGCACGCGCGCCTCGTACACCTGGTAGGCGTCGATCACGAAGTCCTTGCGCAGCACCGGCAGCGTGCACGCTTCGCGCGCCTGCTGCAGGTAGGCGTCGGCCCCCTGGAAGAAGTCCACGTCGGTCAGCACCGACAGGCAGCTGGCGCCGCCAAACTCGTAACTGACCGCGATGTCGGCCGGGCGGAAGTCGGGGCGGATCACACCCTTGGACGGGCTGGCCTTCTTCACTTCGGCAATCACCGCTGGATCGCCATTGGCCACGGCAGCCTGCAGCGCGCGCACGAAGCCGCGCACCGGTGGCGCATCGGCCAGCGCGGCCTGCAGCTCCTCAAGCGGCCGCTGGGCGCGGCGCTGGGCTACTTCTTCGGCCTTGCGGGCCAGGATCGTCTGCAGGATATCGCTCATCGTCGTCGGGTCGGTGCTGGGGCGGTGAGGACGACCATTATCGGCCATCGGGTGGGTCAGGCTGAACCGCGCGCTCAGGCAACCAGCGCGCGGGTGGTATCGACATACTGCTGCAGGCGGGCACGGGCGCTGCCATCGGCGATGACCGCGCGGGCGCGGGCCAGGCCGTCGCCGATATCGCTGGCCACCCCGGCCACATACAACGCTGCGCCCGCATTCAGGGCGACGATATCCAGCGCTGGGCCCGGCTCGTTGTCGAGCACGGCGCGCAGCATGGCAATGGATTGCTCCGGGCCGTCCACGCGCAGGTTGCGGCTGGCCGACATGGCGATGCCGAAGTCCTCCGGATGGATCTCGTACTCGCGCACCTTGCCGTCGCGCAGCTCACCCACCAGGGTGCCCGCGCCCAACGAGATCTCGTCCATGTTGTCGCGGCCCCACACCACCATCGCGCGCTCGGCGCCCAGTTCGCGCAGCACGCGCGCCTGGATGCCCACCAGATCGGGATGGAAGACGCCCATCAGCACCGACGGCGCATTGGCCGGGTTGGTCAGCGGACCGAGGATGTTGAAGATGGTGCGCACCCCCATCTCGCGACGGACCGGCGCCACTACTTTCATCGACGGGTGGTGGATTGGCGCGAACATGAAACCGATGCCGGTCTGTTCGATGGCCGCCGCCACCTGCGCCGGCTGCAGCTCGATCGCTGCGCCCAATGCCTCGACCGCATCAGCGCTGCCGGACTTGGACGACACGCTGCGGTTGCCATGCTTGGCCACGCGCGCGCCGGCGGCAGCAGCAACGAACATCGCGCAGGTTGAGATGTTGAACGTATGCGAGCCATCGCCACCGGTGCCGACGATGTCGACCAGGTGGGTTGTATCGGCAACCGGCACGGCCAGCGCGAATTCGCGCATCACCGTCGCCGCGGCGGCGATCTCGTCGATGGTTTCCTTCTTCACGCGCAGGCCGGTGAGGATAGCGGCGGTCATCATCGGCGAGACATCGCCGCGCATGATCTGCCGCATCAGGTCGACCATTTCGTCGAAGAAGATCTCGCGGTGTTCGATGGTGCGTTGCAGGGCTTCCTGGGGGGAGAAGCTCATCGGAATACTCCTTGGATCAGGCAGCCGGGCGCTGCAGGAAATTGCGCAGCAGCGCGTGACCATGCTCGGTGAGGATCGATTCGGGATGGAACTGTACGCCCTCCACCGGGAACTGGCGGTGGCGCAGGCCCATGATCTCTTCGATCGAGCCATCCTCGTTTTCGGTCCATGCGGTCACTTCCAGCGCGTCGGGCAGGCTGTTCTTGTCCACCACCAGCGAGTGGTAGCGGGTGGCCTGGTAACCGTCCGGCAGGCCGGCGAACACGCCCTTGCCTTCATGGCGGATC
>NZ_JBFRFE010000752.1:0-1802 GCF_052114665.1 Stenotrophomonas sp. 2YAF22
GGCCACGGCTGTCCTTGGCCGGCAGCACGCTGCCCTGCGAGGCAAATCCGGCCACCGGCTTCAGCTCGCCGCTGAACACCTTCTGCTTCAGTTCCTTGCCCAGGCGGCTGCCATCGGCGGCCAGCAGGTCCGGGGAGACCACCAAGCTGAATTCCTTGCCGGCTTCGACGAAGGGGTAGCGCAGGGTCAGACCGTCATCGGACAGGGTCCAGCTGCTGTCATCGTTGCCGACCTTCTCTTCAAAGCGCACCAGCTTGTCGAAGTCCTGGGTGCCGACCAGCGGGCGCGAGAACTCCAGCGCCAGCGACAGGCCTTCACTTTTCTGGTCCGGGTAGGCACGCAGCAGGGTGAACTCCTTCACCTGCTCGGCCTTGGTGGCGATGGCCTCGCCGCTGGCCTTGGGCAGCTGCCCGCTGTCGTTGCGGCAACCGGCCAGGCCTGCCAACAAGCTGCCTGCCAAGAGCGCCGCCGCCCACCCCCACCGCATCCGCCGTGCCGGACCGCTCATGTCGTCACTCCTTGATCGAGGCGCCCATTATAGGGCCGCCGCGTCAAGGCGTTGACGCCGGCACCCGGCAACGGAAACCCGGTAGACGCCAACCTTGGTTGGCGCTGTCCGTCACGCGCCCGCTGCCCGCCTTGTGCCAACCAAGGTTGGCATCTACCAGAGCAAGTCCAGCGCGGGTGCCCGGTGGAGCATCGGAACGGGCCCCGCCCTACCCCGGCAGGTACAGGTCCACATAGTCGGTCACCGGCATCGCCGCCAGCGCGACCGGGTCCAGCGAGGCGGCCAGGATGCGCTGCTGCTGGGCAGTCGGGAAGCGGTGTGCCAGGTGCCGGCGGAACTTGTCCATCAGCAGCGGAATACTCTCTTCGCGCCGGCGCGCGTGGCCCAGCGGGTACTCCACCAGCACCTCCGGCAGCGCGCTGCCATCACTGAAACGCACGCTCAGGCCGTTGGCAATGCTGCGCTTGTCCGGGTCCAGGTAGTCGGCGCTGAGCTGCGGGTCTTCATGGCAGGCCATCTTCACCCGCAGTGCGTCGATGCGCGGATCGGCCGCCATGTCGTCCTCGTAGTCCTCGGCCACCAGCCGTCCATGCAGCAACGCGATGGCGACCATGTACTGCACGCAGTGATCGCGGTCTGCGGGGTTATGCAGCGGTCCCTGCTTGTCGATGATGCGGATGCAGGCTTGCTGGGTACGGATCGCGATGTGCTCGATGTCCTCGACCTTCCGCCCCAACGCGCGCAGCTGGTGGTGCAGCAGGACCGCTGCCTCCACCGCCGTCTGCCCGTGGAACTCGGCCGGGAAACTGATCTTGAACAACACGTTCTCCATCACGTAGCTGCCGAAAGGGCGGCCGAGGGTCAGCGCCTGGCCATGCATCGATACCGCCTCGAAGCCCCAGGTCGGTGCACTGAGCACGCTGGGGTAGCCCATCTCGCCGGTGGCGGCCATCAGCGCCAGGCGCACGCCACGGCTGGTCGCGTCACCGGCTGCCCAGCTCTTGCGCGAGCCGGTGTTGGGCGCATGCCGGTAAGTGCGCAGCGCCTGCCCATCCACCCAGGCCAGCGACACCGCGCTGAGCATGCGCTCGCGGTCCAACCCGAGCATCTGCGCGACGACGGCGGTGGTGGCCACCTTGACCAGCAGCACGTGGTCCAGGCCAACGCGGTTGAAGGAGTTCTCCAGCGCCAACACGCCCTGGATCTCGTGCGCTTTGATCATCGCCAGCAGCACGTCGTGCACGGTCGGTGGCGGGCGTCGCAACGCGGCCGCATTGCGGCCGAGCCAGTCGGC
>NZ_JBFRFE010000753.1:0-1782 GCF_052114665.1 Stenotrophomonas sp. 2YAF22
ACATGAAGGATCCTGCAAGGAAGGGGGCCGACCGAAGCGGGCCGGCGGCCCTGGCAGCGTCGCACAGGGCGGGCATGCCGCCAAATGGGCGTTCCGGGTACCAATCCGGCCCACTTTCACACGGCGACCGACACCGGGGGCCAACCTGTTCTAGAATTGGCAGGTTCAGAAAGCGATTCGCCCTCTACCCATGCCCTTTGTCGTCACCGAAAACTGCATCAAGTGCAAACACACCGATTGCGTGGAAGTGTGTCCCGTGGATTGCTTCCACGAAGGCCCGAACTTCCTGGTGATCGACCCGGACGAGTGCATTGACTGCACCCTCTGCGAACCCGAGTGCCCGGTCAACGCAATCTTCCCGGAAGACGATGTTCCCGCTGGCCAGGAAGGTTTCGTCGCCCTCAATGCAGAACTGGCGAAGGAATGGCCGGTGCTGACCGTGCGCAAGGACCCGCCGGCCGACGCCGGTGAGTGGGATGGCAAGCCGGACAAACTGAAGTTGCTAGAGCGCTGAGGCGCAGGCACCATGGCCCTGGTAGCTGCCAACCTTGGTTGGCACAAAGGCGCCGACCAAGGTCGGCCCCCACCACGGCAGGTACCAACCAGCAGGCAATGAAAAGGGCGCCCAGGGCGCCCTTTTCTGTTCTGGCCCTGGTAGCTGCCAACCTTGGTTGGCATAAAGGCGCCGACCAAGGTCGGCGTCTACCACGGCAGGTACGAACCAGCAGGGTCCGCGCCCATCGAGCCAGCCATTACTGGGCCAGCTTCGCCTTCAGTGCGGCAATCAGCTTCACCGGGGCTTCGGCGGTGGCCGGCAGGCCACGCGGGTCGACCGCGGAGATGTAGGCACCAGCGTCGACGGCGACCACGCGGACCAGGAAGTTGCTGCCTTCATAGGCCACGTCGTACGAACCCAGCAGCTGCGCGCGCGTGGCGATGGTCAGGCCTTCCACGCCTTCCAGCGCGGTACCGACCTTGGCGAAGGCTTCATCCTTGCTGCCGGCAATGGTGAAACCGGTGGCGCTGACGGCGGGGGTGGCGGCGGCCGGGGTGGCCGGCTTGGTCGCCGAGCTCAGGGTCGGTACCTGGTTGTTGCCGGCGCCTGCCGGCAGGTTCAGGTCCGGCGGCACTTCCAGCGGACGCACTTCCGGGGCCAGAGCGTAGTCGCCCTTGACGCCACGCTTGAAGCAACCGGTGGTGCCGGCTGCGGTGGCCACGGCAAGGAGCGCGAAGGACAGCACGCGGACGGCGGAAACGGATTGGCGCATGTGAATCTCCTGGATCAGACCAAGACGGAAGGTCAGTGGCTGGAAAGGGCTTCGAGGGCGGCGATATCGCCGGCGAGATGGTCGGCGGCAGGCGTGTGTGCGGCCGAAAGCGGCAGCAGCGGCAGGCGCAGATCGTGACCGATGCCGATCCGACGCAACAGCGCCTTGACCGGAATCGGGTTGGATTCGACACCGCAGAAGTCATGGAACGGCTGCAGGCGCGCGTCCCAGGATTCAACGGCTTCATGGTCGCGGGCAGCGGCCAGGTCGCACATCCGGCGATAGGCGCCGGGCAGCACGTTGGAACCGACCGAGATCAGACCGTCCATGCCGGCTTGGATCGAACGTGCGGCCGTGCCGTCATCGCCGGTGAGCACGGCAAAGGTCGGGCTGCGCAGGTCCAGCAGTGCCCGCACGCGGCCGGTATCGCCCACCGCTTCCTTGATGCCGACGATGTTCGGATGGCTGGCGAGCTCGGCCACGGTCTCCGGCAGCATGTCGCAGCCGGTACGGC
>NZ_JBFRFE010000754.1:0-1775 GCF_052114665.1 Stenotrophomonas sp. 2YAF22
GGGGATTAGTGGCGAACGGGTGAGTAACACGTGAGTAACCTGCCCTTAACTCTGGGATAAGCCTGGGAAACTGGGTCTAATACCGGATATGACTCCTCATCGCATGGTGGGGGGTGGAAAGCTTTTTGTGGTTTTGGATGGACTCGCGGCCTATCAGCTTGTTGGTGAGGTAATGGCTCACCAAGGCGACGACGGGTAGCCGGCCTGAGAGGGTGACCGGCCACACTGGGACTGAGACACGGCCCAGACTCCTACGGGAGGCAGCAGTGGGGAATATTGCACAATGGGCGCAAGCCTGATGCAGCGACGCCGCGTGAGGGATGACGGCCTTCGGGTTGTAAACCTCTTTCAGTAGGGAAGAAGCGAAAGTGACGGTACCTGCAGAAGAAGCGCCGGCTAACTACGTGCCAGCAGCCGCGGTAATACGTAGGGCGCAAGCGTTATCCGGAATTATTGGGCGTAAAGAGCTCGTAGGCGGTTTGTCGCGTCTGCCGTGAAAGTCCGGGGCTCAACTCCGGATCTGCGGTGGGTACGGGCAGACTAGAGTGATGTAGGGGAGACTGGAATTCCTGGTGTAGCGGTGAAATGCGCAGATATCAGGAGGAACACCGATGGCGAAGGCAGGTCTCTGGGCATTAACTGACGCTGAGGAGCGAAAGCATGGGGAGCGAACAGGATTAGATACCCTGGTAGTCCATGCCGTAAACGTTGGGCACTAGGTGTGGGGGACATTCCACGTTTTCCGCGCCGTAGCTAACGCATTAAGTGCCCCGCCTGGGGAGTACGGCCGCAAGGCTAAAACTCAAAGGAATTGACGGGGGCCCGCACAAGCGGCGGAGCATGCGGATTAATTCGATGCAACGCGAAGAACCTTACCAAGGCTTGACATGGACTGGAAACATCTGGAGACAGGTGCCCCGCTTGCGGCCGGTTCACAGGTGGTGCATGGTTGTCGTCAGCTCGTGTCGTGAGATGTTGGGTTAAGTCCCGCAACGAGCGCAACCCTCGTTCCATGTTGCCAGCGCGTAATGGCGGGGACTCATGGGAGACTGCCGGGGTCAACTCGGAGGAAGGTGGGGACGACGTCAAATCATCATGCCCCTTATGTCTTGGGCTTCACGCATGCTACAATGGCCGGTACAAAGGGTTGCGATACTGTGAGGTGGAGCTAATCCCAAAAAGCCGGTCTCAGTTCGGATTGGGGTCTGCAACTCGACCCCATGAAGTCGGAGTCGCTAGTAATCGCAGATCAGCAACGCTGCGGTGAATACGTTCCCGGGCCTTGTACACACCGCCCGTCAAGTCACGAAAGTTGGTAACACCCGAAGCCGGTGGCCTAACCCCTTGTGGGAGGGAGCTGTCGAAGGTGGGACTGGCGATTGGGACTAAGTCGTAACAAGGTAGCCGTACCGGAAGGTGCGGCTGGATCACCTCCTTTCTAAGGAGCACCTACAAYWWCCCTGCCCCGTGTATGCGGGTGTGGTGGTGTTGTCAGGAGTACGCCCGTTGCGCAGACGCAAGTTCTGCGGCGGGTGCTCACGGGTGGAATATCAGCAAATAGCGGCCGCCGGTTCTTCGCCGGCACCCAGTACGGATCCTGCCTTCCTTTGGAAGTGCGGTGGTCCTGGAACGGTGCGGGAGAGGGTACGGGCGGTTTAGTGTTTGGCACACTGTTGGGTCCTGAGACAACAGGACCGGGGTTCACGGCTTCGTGCTGTGGTTCCGGGTTTTGTGTTTCTGGTTTCCCTGCTGCACCGAGTGCACGGCTGGCCCCC
>NZ_JBFRFE010000755.1:0-1767 GCF_052114665.1 Stenotrophomonas sp. 2YAF22
CTCCATAATCGCCGGACCTGTCACCGGGGAAGGATGCATGGACATGGATGTACCACGCCGTATCACGCCAAAGGGAGCGCATGAACGTCGAATCGCGCCTGATGCATGTCCCCCGCGCATCGAAGAGATTGCCGGATATGGCGCAAGCGGCGAGAAAAACCCGACGCGCTACCGGGTAGATCTGCATGACGCGTTACTCTCAACCATGATCACTGCGCAGAATCTCGCGCGGAGAGTGGCCTGCTCCATATATCCCTCTATGCCCCAGGGAGGCCGACATTGCGCCCCAAGATGCTTCCGTGCCTTGCTCTGCTTCTATTGACCGCCTGCAACCCGGAGTCCGCCATGAACCAGGAACGTGCCGCTGCCGAAGCCGATGTCGCCCAGGGCGGGCGTGGCCTCGCCAAGCTCAACCCCAGCCCGCGCAAGGCCTATGAACTGGTGCTGCGCCTGAAGGATGCCCCCGGAGATTTCGCGGTGGTCGAGGGCGTTGCGCAGTACGACGTCATCAACGAAGACCAGTGCGGTCACATCGAGCCCGCCACAGGCACCGCAGCGCGCATCACCAGCCAGGAACCGGTGCAGCTGCGCAAGGTTGCCGATGGCGAGTATCGCGGCACGTTGTATGTGGACCRTATGCTGGATGAGGACTACTACGGCCGCGGCGTCTGCAAATGGGAATTCAGCGGAGCCGGTGCCATGCTGAAAGCAACCGGCGCCGAAGACGAAACTCGCTTCCTGACCTTCGTCGATGCCAAGCCGCTGACCGACGGCAGCGCGCATACGCTCTACTATCCGGATCTGGTCTATCCGCGGGCAGATCGCGTTCCCAATTTCCCGGCCAGTGGTGAGCCTGATCGCAGCGGCTATGCCGCCGACCTGCAGGACAAGCTGTTCACGATCAGCCTTTCTGCGAGTGAGGTGGCACCGTGACCATCACCTCCCAGGACTACGCTGCGTTATCCGATGACGCCTACAAGGACCGCGCCGTCGGCCGACGTGCACCCGGCCAGGAAGAAAAGGTCACACTCAACGGCCATGAGTACAAAATACTCGAGCATGTCGACAACCGGCTCAACGGCTATCAGGGCACCGTCTATCAGCGCGTAGACAGCAAAGAGATCGTCATTGCCCATCGTGGCACGGAGGATATTGCCCGCGATGCGATCCTGACCGATGGCGGCATGGTGGTAGCGCGCACCAATGTGCAGGCACCTGACGCGATCGCATTGACCCAGAGAACGCTTGAATCTGCCGCACTCCAGTCCCGCTTGAATGGTGGACATACTCCCCAGGTCACCGTCACCGGCCACTCCCTCGGCGGCGCCCTTGCCCAGATCACCTCGCACCACTTCAACGTCAAGGGTGAGACCTTCAACGCCTATGGTGCGGTCAGCCTCAGCTACCGCATCCCCGAAGGCGGCAACACCATGATCAACCACGTCATGGCGTCCGATCCGGTCAGTGCTGCTTCGCCCCACTTCGGCCAGGTACGCATCTACGCCAACCCGGATGAGATCAAGAGGCTGTCAGCGGCTGGCTTCAGCAACCACCCGCTGCGCGACCTGATCCCGGATCGTCCAATCCTTGCAGCAGGCAGTTCGTTCGGCGCGCACAAGCTGGGCAACTTCCTCAACGACGGCTCGGTACTGAAGCATCCGGAAACGCAGCAACTGGCGAAAGACAACGCCAAGATGATCGAGGAGTACCGCGACGACGTGGAATCCCTGCGCAGTGGCGTTACCCGTGCAGCGCGCGGCATTCCCG
>NZ_JBFRFE010000756.1:0-1765 GCF_052114665.1 Stenotrophomonas sp. 2YAF22
CCATGGTTACCGCGCGCGCCGCATCCAGGCGTACCTGGACCGCTTCGAKGGCGCCGGCCAACCGTTGCCGCAGGGCCTGCCGCCGCGGATGTCGGCGTTCGCCACCCTCAACATCTCGCCCGACGTACTGCGGGTGATGGCCACCCAGTCGCGGGTGGGCGAACTGCATTTCTATCTGCCCACGCCGGTGCAGTCCTACTGGGGCGACCTGCAGACCCTGGCAGAGCGCCTGCGCAGCGGTGCGCCGGACCCGTTCGGCGAGGCCGCCGGCGAGAACCGCCTGCTGGAAGCGTGGGGTGCGGCCGGCCGCGATTTCATGGCGGTGCTGGGCAGCTATGAAGTGGTGCATCCGGCCGGCGAGATCGCGGCTTATTCCGACCCCGAGCAAGACACGCGGCCGACGATGGACCAGGGCGGGCTGTCCGACAGCCTGCTGCATCGCCTGCAGCGCKACCTGTTCCACCGTCGTGCCTTGCCTTCCGGTGAACTGCGCGGTGGCCTGCGCAGCGATGACCCGAGCTTGCAGGTGCACGCCTGCCACACCCGCCTGCGCGAGCTGCAGGTGCTGCACGACCAGCTGCGCAGCCTGCTGCAGGACCCGCGCTTCGACCCGCCGTTGCAGGCGCGCGAGATCGCCGTGCTGGCGCCGGACATCGATCCGTATGTGCCCTATCTGGAAGCGGTGTTCGGCGGACGGGGGGGCGAGGACGAACACATTCCCTACGCGCTGGCCGACAGCAGTCCGTTGGCTGGCGAGCCGCTGGCCGACGTGTTCGTGCACCTGCTTGGCCTGCCGATTTCGCGCTTCGGCCTGAACGAGGTGCTGGATCTGCTGGCCAGTGCACCCCTGGCCGAGGCCGCCGGCCTGGAAGCGGTGGACTTCGACCGACTGCATGGCTGGTTGCAGCAGGCAGGCGCACGCTGGGGCCTGGATGCCCAGCATCGCGACCAGCTGCAGGCCCCCAGCGATGACGCCTACACCTGGCAGTTCGCGCTGGATCGCCTGCTGCTGGGCCACGCCACCGGCAGCGAGGTGGATCTGGTCGGGGTGGCTCCGTGGATCGAACTGGAAGGCGGGGCGCTGGATGCGCTGGACCGGCTGCTGCGCCTGCTGCGCGTGCTGGCCGTCTACCAGCGCCGGCTGGGCGAACTGTTGACCCCGGCACAGTGGCGGCAGCGCCTGCTGTCGCTGCTCGACGCCCTGCTGCCGACACCACCCAGCTCGCCCAACAGCCAGCGCGCGCTGGAGCGCCTGCGCAAGCTGCTCAACCAGTTCGCCGAAGATGCGTACAAGGCCGGGTTCGTCGATGGCGTGCCACCGGAGGTGGTGCGTGCGCACTTCGCCGGTGCGCTTGCCGAGGCCGATACGCGCGCGCCGCTGCTGACCGGTGGCATCAGCTTCGGCCGCATGGTGCCGATGCGCCTGCTGCCGTTCCGGGTGATCTGCGTGCTCGGCCTCAACGATGGTGATTTCCCGCGTCGCGACCCGGCCGCCGGCCTCAACCAGCTCACCGCCGAACTGGATACGCCGCGCCGCCGTCCCGGCGACCGCTCCACCCGCGAAGATGATCGTTTCCTGTTCCTGCAGTTGTTTGCTGCTGCGCAGGACGTGTTCTACCTCAGCTACCTCGGCGCGGACCCGCGCGATGGCAGCGTGCGCGAACCCTCGGTGCTGGTCAGCGAACTGATCGATGCCGCCGCGGCCTATCACCTCGATCCGTCGACCGCCACGCGGGACTTCACCGTGCGCCACGCGCTGCAGCCG
>NZ_JBFRFE010000757.1:0-1764 GCF_052114665.1 Stenotrophomonas sp. 2YAF22
GGCCAGTGGTACGTGCGCGGTGGCAACGGTCAGATGGCCTCGTTCGCCAGCTTTGCCAGCAGCCACTGGGCACGTGGGCCGCAGCTGCAGCAGCGTTTCAACGGCCTGCCGGCGATGCAGATCCAGGGCAGCGCGGCCGAAGGGGGCAGCTCGGGTGAAGCGATGCAGCGCATGCAGGCGCTGGTGGCCGATCAACCCGGGTTCGATCTGCAATGGAGCGGGCTGTCCTATCAGGAACAACTGGCCAGCAACCAGACGCTGTACCTGTACGCCGCTTCGATTGCCTTCATCTTCCTGTGCCTGGCCGCGCTCTACGAGAGCTGGACGGTGCCGGTGGCGGTGGTGCTGGTGATTCCGCTGGGCGTGATCGGTACGGTGCTGGCGACCACGGCTGCGGGCTTCGTCAATGACATCTACTTCCAGGTGGGATTGCTGACCACGATTGGATTGTCGGCAAAGAACGCGATCCTGATCGTGGAGTTCGCCGAAGCACGCTACCGCGCCGGCAGTTCAGCGGTGGAAGCGGCACTGCAGGGCGCGCGCCTGCGCCTGCGGCCGATCGTGATGACCTCGCTGGCCTTCGTGGCAGGCGTCATCCCGCTGGCGTTGGCCACCGGCGCCGGCGCGGTCAGCCGGCGTGAAATCGGCATGAGCGTGATCGGCGGCATGCTCTCCGGAACAGTGCTGGCGGTGGTGCTGGTGCCGCTGTTCTTCGTGCTGGTACGGCGGGTGGGCAGGGCGCGGCCGGTGCACTGAGGAGGCCAGGGCCATCGGTTGTCACCGGCCTGCCGCAGCGCCATCACCCGGTCTTGGCCCGGGCATCGGTAGGGTTGATCGTCCCCGTCCCCCACGGAGACCTGCCATGTGGTTGCTTGGCCGACTCTGGCCCTCACGTCCTGCGCTGCCCGCCGTGACGCTGCCGCCTGCAGCGGACATGCCCGCGCGTCGAACGCCGTTGAAGCGTCCGTTGCGCGTCGGCCGGGCCAGCATGGCCCCGTGGCAGAAGGTCGCGCCGCCGCCGCGGCGCAGCCGCCACTAACCGGTGCGATCAGAGGGGTGGTTCACCCCGTCGCTGACCGGAACGGTTCCCAGCGCGAACGGATCGATGCCTTCCAGGCAGGCCACGTTGTAGCCGTACTGGTCCGGGTTGGAGCGGCGGCGGTGGTGCGTGTAGATGCCACAGACGTCGCAGAAGTAGTGCTCGGCCACGTGGGTGTTGAACTGGTACAGGCGCAGATGGGCCTGGCCACGGACGATATGCAGCCCGTCTTCGGCCACGCTGGCGGCGATGGCGCCGCGGCGCCGGCACATCGAACAGTCGCAGCGGCGCGGGTCGACGATGCCCTCGGGCAGGTCCAGCAGCAGCTCGACGGTGCCGCAATGACAGCTGGCGCGATGCTGCGCCTGCACGGCGACGCCGGCCACGGTGGTAATGCCCATCCTCGCTCCCTGTGTACCCTTGGTTGACGCCAGTATGCACCCGCAGGCGCCAGCCTGAACCGTCGTAGATGTCGCCGTGAGGCGGCTTGTGGCTAACTATGCCGCCCCGGGACCCCGACAGGATGCCAGTGAAAGCCGCAGGACGATGGATGACAGGATGTGTGATGGTGCTGCTGGCGCTGTGGGTGGCCGGTCTGCTGACCTACCAGATGCCCGGGCCAGGCTGGCTGGGCGTGACCGCGGCGATGCTGTGGCTGCTGGCCGCCGCCTGGGCGGCCTGGCAGGTGGCGCGCGGCCGTGGCACGCGCCGGCTGTGGGTGGCTT
>NZ_JBFRFE010000758.1:0-1757 GCF_052114665.1 Stenotrophomonas sp. 2YAF22
ACATCACCCTGCCCCGCGCCCAGCCCAGTACCGGGCTGGCAGTGGACTGGGCCAACGTGCACGGCGCTGCACGCCTGCAGGCGCAGGACGCACAGGGCCGCTGGCACGAACTGGCGCGCGACGCGCAGGCGGCGAACCGGCAGCAGAGCTGGCTGGCGGCCGACGCGCCACTGGACATCAAGGCACTGCGGCTGACCGTGGAAGGCGATGCCCCCCAGGTCAAACGCATCCGCCTGCTCGGCCCGAAGGCGGTGATGACGCCGATGAAGCGCTACCAGATCGCCGCCAGTGGCGCGCAGCGCGCGTTGTTCCCGGCCTCGCTGCACATGCAGCAGACCTACTGGACCGCGGTCGGCGTGCATGCGGGCCGGCAGAAATCGATCTTCGACGAATACGGCAACATCGAAGCCTACAAGGGCGCACCGCTGGTGCAGCCGATCTGGCGCAGTGCCGATGGCCGCGCGACCGGTGCCGCCGAACAACCGGTGCAGCACGCACTGCGCGATGGCTGGAAGCCGATGCCGTCTGCCACGTGGTCACCGCAGCCCGGGCTGGAACTGCGCAGCGAAGCCTTTGCCATCGAGCGCGACGGGCAACCGGTCACCTTCGTGCGCCATCGCCTGCGCAACACCGGCAGTTCGGCCATCGAAGGCACGCTGACCCTCGCAGTGCGACCGATGCAGATGAATCCGCCGTGGCAGAACGGTGGCCTGTCGCCGATCCGCCAGGTGGCCGTCGAAGGCAACAGCGTGCGCGTCAATGGCCGCACGCTGCTGCAGTCCCTCAGCGCCGTGGATGCCGCTGGCACCGCCCCCTTCGGCAACGAAGGCGACACCGAGATCACCACGGCCATCGCCAGCGGACAACTGCCTGCCGCACAGCAGTCCAGCGATGCCGCAGGCCTGGCATCGGCGGCGTTGAGCTACCGCGTCACCCTGGCCCCTGGTGCCAGCGACGCGGTGGTGGTGGCCTTCCCGCTCGGTACCGCCACTGCCGATGCCAATGGCGTGCTGCCGGAAGCGCCGGCCCTCAACCTCGCGTCGCTGCCGCGCGACGGCGACAAGGCGTTCGACACGCTGGCCAGCCGCGCCTCCGCCGATTGGCAGGCGCGGCTGGGCCAGGTCGGCCTGCGCCTGCCCGACCCTTCACTGGTGGACATGCTGCGCGCACAGGCCGCCTACATGCTGATCAACCAGACCGGCCCGGCCATGCAGCCCGGCCCGCGCAACTACAACCGCTCCTTCATCCGCGATGGCATGGCCACCTCGGCCGTGCTGCTGCGCATGGGCGAAGCCAAAGTGGCACGCGACTACCTGGCCTGGTACAGCGAACACGGCGTGCACGGCAATGGCCTGGTGTCGCCCATCCTCAACGACGATGGCAGCGTCAATACCGGCTTCGGCTCGGACATCGAGTACGACAGCCAGGGCCAGTACGTCACCCTCGTTGCCGACGTCGCCCGGCTCGATGGCGGGCCGGAAAGCGTGCGTGCCTACCTGCCCAAGGTGAAGGCCGCGCTGCGCTTCCTGCAGGAACTGCGCGAACGCACGCTGGTGCCGGGCTACATGGCCGACCAGCCATCGCCGGAGCGCTTCGCCGGCATCCTTGCGCCGTCGATCAGCCACGAGGGCTATCCCTCACCCACCCACAGCTACTGGGACGACTACTGGGGCCTGAAGGGTTGGCATGACGGCGCGTGGTTGGCCGAATCGCTGGGCGACCACGAAACCGCCACGTGGGCGCGCGAACAGTACAAG
>NZ_JBFRFE010000759.1:0-1755 GCF_052114665.1 Stenotrophomonas sp. 2YAF22
GCGCTGCASGAGCAGCGCGGAACGGCGKAGCCGGCCCGYRGGGTGGCGCACAKGGATGTGCGCCATCAAGAAAGTAACCAAAGAAACACGCCGCCGGCCGCRAGCCGGTGCTRCGCACCGGTMCCCTGCGCTTCTCGGYGAAYCAGGGGACGGCGCCGAACTCGCTGCGCTCAGACATCGGCGCCTCTTCGCCCCTGATTCCCCCGCGATGCTCGGCTCGCTACAAGGCGGACCCAACGTCAAAAGCCGCAGCTGCACCCAGTAGATCCACGCCATGCGTGGATGCCTTTGCCGTTGATCTTGACCTTCCATTCCGCCTTGAGCGAGCCGAGCACCACAGGTCCGGCGAGGGCGAAGAGGCGCGGGTGTCTGAGCGCAGCGAGTTCCCGCGCCCTCCCTCGACGGACCGAGGAGCACAGGGCACCGGTGCGCAGCACCGGCTCGCGGCTGGCGGCGCGTTTCTTTTGGTTACTTTTCTTTTCGCGCGAAAAGAAAAGTGACGCCCCCCTACAACCACCCCTTCTGCCGCGCCAGCCGGTACGCCTCGATCCGGTTGGCCACGCCCAGCTTGCCGATGCATTCGGACAGGTAATTGCGCACCGTGCCATGCGACAGCCCCAGCTGCTCGGCGATCTCGCTGGCGGTGCGGCCCTCGCCCGCCAGGCGCAGTACGCGGCGCTCGCGGTCGGTCAGCGGGTCGGCCTGCGACCACGCATCCAGCGCCAGCTGCGGATCGATCGCGCGGATGCCCTGCTTCACCTTGCGCAGCGCTTCGGCCAGTTTCTCGGCCGGTGCATCCTTCAACAGATAGCCCAGTACGCCCGCTTCCAGCGCGCGGCGCAGGAAACCGGCACGGGCGAAGGTGGTCACGATCACCACCTTGATCGGCAGTTCATGACGGGCGATGCGCTGGGCGAGTTCCAGCCCGCTCAGCCCCGGCATCTCAATGTCGGTGACCAGGATGTCCGGCTGCAACTGCTGCAGCATGCGCCAGGCGGCTTCGCCGTCGGCAGCACTGCCCAGTACCTCGATATCCGGTTCCAGGCCCAGCAACGCCGACAATGCGCCACGCACCATCGCCTGATCCTCGGCCAGCAGGATGCGGATCATGCCGCGCCTCCCTGTGCCAGCGATGCCGGCGACAGCGGCGTAGTCGCGGCCACCAGGGGCACGCGCACGGTCAGCAGCGTGCCTTCCCCGCGCGGCGACTGCAGCGTCAACTGGCCACCCAGCGCTGCTGCCCGCTCACGCATGCCAGACAATCCGTTGCCCTCGGCCTGCACGCCACCACGGCCGTCATCGCGTATCTGCATTACCAACTGTCGGTCCTCAAGCATGAAATCCACCTGCACCCGGGTCGCCTGCGCGTGGCGCACGATGTTGGTCGCCGCCTCGCGCAGCACCAGTGCCAGCCCACGCTCTACTTCCACTGGCATCGGCGGCGGCGGCATGTACTGCAGGTGCACCTGCTGGCATTCCAACAGCAGCCGCGCCGATGCCAGTTCGCCGGCCAGATCGCTGGCACGGATGCCGGTCACCGCACTGCGTACCTGTGCCAGCGCTTCGCGGGCGATGGCCTCGGCTTCACCGATCTCCTGCCGTGCACGCGCGTCATCGCGGTCGTACAGCTTGCGCGCCAGTTCCAGCTTCAGCGTGATCAGCGACAGCGTGTGGCCCAGCAGGTCATGCAGATCACGGCCAATGCGCTCGCGCTCGGCGGTGGTTGCCAGGCGCCGCACCTCATCCTGGGACAGC
>NZ_JBFRFE010000760.1:0-1751 GCF_052114665.1 Stenotrophomonas sp. 2YAF22
GCACTTCGATGCGTTCCACGACCGAGGTCGGGATCGAGGCCAGGTCGGTGTAGCCGCCGGTGCTGGTGCCCATGCGCTTGCCGTCCAGCAGCACCAGGGTGCGCTCCGGGCCGAGGTTGCGCAGGTCGACGTACTGGCCGCCGACTTCTTCGCCCGAGGTCAGGGCATCGGCGCGGCTGATTGCCGGCGAACCGGTTGCCGACAGGTTCTGCACGATGTCGGCAACGCTGGTGAAGCCCTGCTTTTCAATGTCGGCGCGCTGCAGCGCGATCACCGGCTGCGCGGTTTCCATGCTCGCCTGGCGGATGCGCGAACCGGTGACCGAAATGCGGTCCAGGTCGGTCGTGCCGCCGGCAGCTGCGTCCTGCGCCGAAGCGAAGGACGGTGCCAAGGCAAGCGCAATGCCGGCCGGCAGCAAGCCGAGCCGCACTGCGGGAATACGAACGTTCATCAATCTCTCCAAGGTACGTGTTAGTAGCGTGTTAAAACGCCGTAGCACGTTACGATTGCGTTGCAGCGCTGTATTTGCGCGACACAACCGGAGACTTTGCGGAGTGTGGCGGAAGCTGTCCGTCGTTCTCGCGGAAGCGCGAGGCGGACTGGCCGTAGCGGGCGCGGAAGGCGCGCGCGAAGCTGCAGCAGTTGTCGAAACCGCTGGCGGCAGCGACCTCGCCGACCATCATGTCGGTGTCGCGCAGCAGATCGGCTGCGCGCTCGAGACGCAACCGTGCCGAAAGCGACTGCGGGCTTTCCTCGTACAGGCTCTGGAACGTCTTGGAGAGATACCAGCTGGAGAAGTTGGTCAGCTCGGCCAGTTCGCCGATGCGCACCACACGGTGGCTGTTGCCTTCCAGATACAGGCGCGCACGCTGCATGCGACCGAACACCTGGCGCTTGCGGCTGCGCGAGCGGCCGGGGCAACGCTGTACGTTGTCGGCCAGGCTGCGCTGCAGACCGGCCAGATGCAGCAGCAACGGACGTAGTGCCTGCGCCGGCTGCCCGCTGGCGAGGGCGTCCCGCCACAGGCGCAATGCCACCCGCGCATCAGCGCGGTTCATCTGGCCACGACCGGCGTACAGGCCGCAGTCRGCCATTTCGGTCAGCACGCGCAGCGCTTCCACGTTCAGGTTCATGCCCACGCACAAGCCGTTGCGTCCGGCCTGGACCAGTGGCCTGGACTCCTTCTCGAACGCGATCCACTCGCCCTGGCGCAGCCGGAACCGCCCTTCCTTGGCTTCCACCCACGAGGTGCCGCGCACCTGCATCCAGACGCTGAAACTGGTGCCGGCGGTCTGCAGGCTGCCGAGGCGGGCAACCCCCATGCAGGTCGGCGCGACATCGTCGATCRCCTTGTCCAGGGATACGGTTTGGCCACGATCAGCCAGCGAGAGTTGACGCATAGGGGCACCACGGATTTGCCAAGTACAGGCCTCCGTTTTGCCAAATGAGGTGACAGCGCGTCAGGAAAGACTGCCGAGATCGCCACGAATTCGCGGCGAGATCGTCACGAAGAAATTACGAAGGCCCTTTCTCGTTCAAGATCAATAATTTGGAGAATGCCGGGAACAGTGCGGGCGGTTGTTCGGGCAATCGCATCACACCGATGTCGGCACCATCGCTGATGGCCAGGGCCAGGTACAGGCTGTTTCCGTCGGCACTGGCGCTGAGTCCATTGCCCGCGCTCAGCCGCTGCGCGTCCAGGCAACGCTCCGCTTCTTCGCGTCCGGACTGGATACGGACCAGGGTCGTGC
>NZ_JBFRFE010000761.1:0-1741 GCF_052114665.1 Stenotrophomonas sp. 2YAF22
GCATCGATGATGTGCACGGCGCACGGGTGATGGGCCTGTTCGGCGATTCGATCACCACCGACCATATCTCCCCGGCCGGCAACATCAAGAAGGATTCGCCGGCGGGCCGCTTCCTGCAGGAGCGCGGCGTGCAGCCGGCCGACTTCAACAGCTACGGCAGCCGCCGCGGCAACGATGACGTGATGGTCCGCGGCACCTTCGCCAACATCCGCATCAAGAACCTGATGTTCGGTGGCGAAGAAGGCGGCAACACCCTGTACTACCCGGCCAACGGCGGCCAGCCGGAAAAGCTGGCGATCTACGATGCGGCAATGAAGTACAAGGCCGACAAGGTGCCGCTGGTGGTGCTGGCAGGCAAGGAATACGGCACCGGCTCGTCGCGTGACTGGGCCGCCAAGGGCACCCTGCTGCTGGGGGTGAAGGCGGTCATCGCCGAAAGCTTCGAACGCATCCACCGCTCCAACCTGGTCGGCATGGGCGTGCTGCCGCTGCAGTTCCGCAACGGCGAAAACGCACAGTCGCTGGGCCTGGATGGCTCGGAAGTGATCGATGTCACCGGCCTGCAGGATGGCGCCAGCAAGCGCGCCACGGTCACCGCGACCAAGGCCGACGGCACCAAGAAGACCTTCGAAGTCTCGGTGATGCTGCTGACCCCGAAGGAAGTGGAGTACTTCCGCCACGGCGGCCTGCTGCAGTACGTGCTGCGCCAGCTGGCTGCACGTTGATCGAGCGTACTGCGTAGGTAGAGCCAGGCCATGCCTGGCTGCGACAAGACAAAAGGGCCGGATCCTCACAGATCCGGCCCTTTTCTTTGCTGCTCGCCGGGCGTGGCGGCCCGGCGCCACCTACCGCCGCGGCGCGTCCGGGTCGGTACGCAGCGCCTTCAGCAGGCCCCACATGTAGAACGCCAGGATGAACGAGAAAGGCAGGCCACACAGCACCACCGCCGTCTGCATCGCGCTGAAGTTGCCGGCCAACAACAGGCCGACACTGGCCACGGTAATGCCCGCCGCCCAGAACACGCGCAGCCAGATCGGCGCGTCATGCCCATCCTCCACGCCATCATCGACACGCCGGGTGCACAGGTTGGCGATCATCAGCGTGCCCGAATCGACCGGGGTCAGGAACAACACGAAACCAATGACCACTGCCGCACCAGCGATGTACGGCGCCGCGGGCAAGTATTCCAGCAGCTTGAACAGGGTCATCGCCGCATCGTGCTGAGCCACTTGGCCCAGCACCGCCTGGCCGTGGTTCAGCACCAGGTCGATGGCGGTGTTGCCGAAGATCGACAGCCAGGCCAGCGTGAAACCCAACGGGATCAGCAGCACGCCCATGATCACTTCGCGGATGGTCCGGCCGCGCGAGATGCGCGCAACGAAAAGGCCCACGAACGGCGCCCAGGCAATCCACCACGCCCAGTAGAACAACGTCCACGAGCCCATCCACTCACGCCCCTTCGGGTCGTTAAGGTACATGTCGAAGCTCTTGCGCACGAACGCGCCCAGATAGTCGCCGGTGTTCTGCACCAAGCCATCGAACAGGTGCAGGGTTGGCCCGGTCACCAGCACGAACAGCAGCAGCAGGCACAGCAGGCGCACGTTGAGGTTGGACAGCCAGGCGATGCCCTTCTCCACGCCGGCAACCACGCCGATGGTGGCCACGACCATCATCACCAGCACGATGGCCACGAGCACCTGCGGCGTATCCGGGATGTGGAACAGGTAGACCAGGCCGGACT
>NZ_JBFRFE010000762.1:0-1739 GCF_052114665.1 Stenotrophomonas sp. 2YAF22
ATGGACAAGGCTGGACAAGACCAAGCCGGTACCGGAAAGGGTGACCACGCATGACTGAGCGCTGGATGGTCCGGCTGGCCCTGGCGGCCGCCCTGATGCTGGGCAGTACCCTGGCCATGGCTGCCGAGGGCGGCACCAAGCTCCTGCAGGCCGGCAACGACCTGGGTGACCGGGCGTCGCTGCAGCGCGGCGCCCAGTTGTACATGAACTACTGCAGTGGCTGTCATGCACTGAAGTACCTGCGCTATTCGCGGATGGGCGATGACCTGGGGCTGAGCGAGGAAGAGGTGATGAACAACCTCAACTTCACCGGCTCGGCGATCGGCGATCCGGTGCCGGTGGCGATGCCCAAGGAGCAGGCCGAAAAGTGGTTCGGCAAGATGCCGCCGGACTTGAGCCTGATTTCCCGGGTGCGCGGCAGCGACTGGATCTACACCTACCTGAAGTCTTTCTACCTGGACAGCAGCCGCCCGCTGGGCTGGAACAACGCGCTGTTTGCCAACGCATCCATGCCCAATCCGTTGTGGGAGATGCAGGGCCTGCAGCATGCGGTGCATGGCAAGGCCGAAGCGCCGGGCATGGATCCGCCGGTGACGGGCCTGCGCATCGAAAGCCCGGGCTCGGTCGATGCGGCACAGTACGACCAGACCGTGCGCGACATCACCAACTTCCTTGAATACGCCGGCGAGCCGGCCGCGCTGAAGCGGCAGCAGCTCGGTGTCTGGGTGATCCTGTTCCTGGCCCTGCTGACCTTCCTGGTGTACCTGTTGAAGAAGGAATACTGGAAGGACGTGCACTGATCCAGGGCCGGCCATCGCAACGGGCCTATTGGCTTTTGTGATGGTCGGTTGCACACTCGGGGAGGAGTCGACCGTCAGCACGGTGCTGGCGGCGCCGATGCGGCAGGCGGTCTCCTGTCGTAGGAGAGCCTTTKATGGCGGCGAGCGTACGCATGCGCAATACACTGACGCTGTTTTCCTCGAACGACGATGTACTGTGCCACCGTGTGCGCCTGGTGCTGGCGGCCAAGGGCGTGAGTTTCGACTTCGTACCGGTGGATCCACAGAACCCGCCGGAAGATCTGATCGATCTCAATCCGTACCACTCGGTGCCGACCCTGGTCGAGCGCGAGCTGGTGCTGTATGCCGCGTCGGTGGTCAGCGAGTATCTGGACGAGCGCTATCCGCATCCGCCGCTGATGCCGGTTGATCCGCTGTCGCGCGCTCGCATCCGCCTGGCCATGCTGCGTATCGAGCACGACTGGGTGCCGCAGGTGCAGGCGATCCAGCTGGGCAACAAGACCCAGGCCGAGGCAGGGCGCAAGCGGCTGAAGGAACTGTTGACGGCATCGCTGCCGTTGTTCAAGGCCAGCAAGTTCTTCCTCAACCCGGAAATGAGCCTGGCCGACTGCGCGATGGCGCCGATCATCTGGCGCCTGCAGTCGCTGGATGTGCCGTTGCCGAAGGACAGCAAGGCGATCGAGGACTACGGCAACCGTATCTTCCGCCACCCCGGTTTCGTCCGCAGCCTGACCGATCAGGAAAAGAAACTGCGCGATCTGCCGGGCTGATCCGCCATCCGCTTTCCCGTCTGCACGCCGACCGGCGTGCAGGCGATCCGCCCCGGCCGGGGCGTCGGGCGCTACACTTCACGCATGACCGAAGACTTCTTCCACATGACCAGCCACCGACCGTACCTGTTGCGGGCACTGGTGGAATGGATCAATGACAACCAGCTGA
>NZ_JBFRFE010000763.1:0-1737 GCF_052114665.1 Stenotrophomonas sp. 2YAF22
CGTCGAGCCGCATGCCGAACTGCGCGACACGCAGCGCACGCTGCTGGCCGGCGTCGTCCGCCGCGATGGCGAATGGGTGCTGGGCATGGATGGCCGCATCGCCGGCCAGAGCGAAAGTGCCGCCCAGGTGCTGGCGCTGATCATGCAGGCCGGTGAACTGCACGAACGACAGGGCACACCGGTGCGTTTGATTTACTCGGATGCGCTGCGCGATGCGGCGCAGGCCGAAGCCAACGAGAAGGGGCAGACCTTCGAGGAATTCAAGGCCGCGCTGGCCGCACAGCTGGCGGCGAAGAAGAGCAACTGATCCTCATTTCGGCAATGCCGGCCAGCGGCCGGCACTACCGAAATGGAAAGGGGCGGATCCTCGCGGACCCGCCCCTTCTTTCATTTCGCCGCCGCYGCCGGTGCCGCGCTGGCCTGCCAACCGCACATCTGGCCTTCGTTCTGCTGTTTCAACCAGGCGTTGACCGGGCTGAAGTACTCGATCATCGGGCCGGCATCGAGCTTGTCCGAGCCGGTCAGTTCCTTCAGCGTGGCCTGCCACGGCTGGCTGGCGCCCTTGCTCAGCATCGCCCAGTACTTCTGGCCGGCTTCCTTGTTGCCGTAGAAGGTGCACTCGTGCAGCGGGCCCTTGAAGCCGGAGGCATCGCACAGGCCCTTGTAGAACTGGAACTGCAGGATGCGCGCCAGGAAGTAGCGGGTGTACGGGGTGTTGCCCGGCACGTGGTACTTGGCACCCGGATCAAAGAACTCCTCGCCACGGGCGCTGGCCGGTGCCACGCCCTGGTACTTGGCCTTCAGGTCCCACCAGGCCTTGTTGTAGTTGTCCGCGGTGATCGAACCATCGAACACGCCCCAGCGCCAGCGGTCGATCATCAGGCCGAACGGCAGGAACGACACACCCGACAGCGCCATGCGCATCTGGTTGTTGATGACCGCTTCGCGGCTCTCGGTCGGCGCGTCGACCAGCCCGATCGAGCTGAGGTACTTCGGCGTCATCGCCAGCACGATGGTGTCGCCGATCGCTTCATGGAAGCCATCGTTGGCACCGCCCTGGAACAGCGGCGGCAGCGGGTTGTAGGCCAGGTCGTAATAGATGTGGCCCAGTTCGTGGTAGATGGTGGTGAAGTTCTCTTCGTTGGGCTTGATGCACATCTTGGTGCGCACATCGCCTTCCATGTTCATGTCCCACGCACTGGCGTGGCAGACCACGTCGCGGTCATCGGGCTTGATGAACTGGGTCTTGTCCCAGTACGACTGCGGCAACGACGGCATGCCCAGCGATACGTAGAAGTCCTGTGCACGCTCGGTCATCTGCTTGGCGGTGCGCAGTTCGGCCTCGCGTTGCGCCTTGTACTGCGCGGCTACGTTTGCATCCTTGCCGGCCTTGGCCAGCGCCGCGCTCAGGTTGGTCTGGTACTGCTTTTCCAGCGCTGCAGTGATGTCCAGGCTGCCGGCGCCCGGGTACGGTTCCAGCTGGTCCCACAGGTTGGACCAGTCCTGCTGCCACATGTTGCCCATCAGGTGCGCGGCGATCAGGCCGTTGCCCACCTCGGCCTTGTCCTTGCCATAGGTCTTGTCCAGCTTGCCGCGCGCGTAGCAGTGCAGCTGCTCGTACATCGGCTTGACCTGTTCCCACAGGCGATCGGTTTCCGGGCCGATCTGCTCCGGCGGCATGTCATAGCCACTGCGCCACATCTGCCCGGCATCGGTGAAGCCCATGCCCTTGGCGCC
>NZ_JBFRFE010000764.1:0-1729 GCF_052114665.1 Stenotrophomonas sp. 2YAF22
GATTTAACGTCTATTTCGCAAAAATGAATGCGGGATCGTGTCAAGCGATCCCGCATTCATTTTTGCGAAATAGACGTTAAATCCTTTCAGATCAACTCGATGGCGATAGCCGTCGCTTCGCCGCCGCCGATGCACAGGGTGGCAATGCCGCGCTTGCCGCCGCGCGTGCGCAATGCGTTGACCAAGGTGACCACCAGGCGTGCGCCGGAGGCGCCGATCGGATGGCCCAGCGCGCAGGCACCGCCATTCACGTTGAGCTTGTCGTGCGGGATGCCCAGTTCGCGCATCGGTGCCATCGCCACCACGGCGAAGGCCTCGTTGATTTCGAACAGATCGACCTGGTCCAGCGACCAGCCGGTCTTCGCCAGCAGGGTGTGGATGGCACCGATCGGGGCGGTGGTGAACCACTCCGGCTCCTGCGAATGGGTGGCATGGCCGACGATGCGCGCCAGCGGCTGCAGGCCGCGTGCGGCAGCATCTTCTTCGGTCAGCAGGACCACGGCGGCGGCGCCATCGGAAATGCTGGAGGAACTGGCGGCGGTCACGCTGCCGTCCTTCTTGAACGCCGGGCGCAGGGTCGGGATCTTGGCAATGTCCGAACGGCCGGGCTGTTCGTCGCTGGCGACCTCGACCTCACCCTTGCGGGTGGCGACCTTCACCGCAACGATCTCGTCGGCGAAGGCGCCGTTGGCCTGGGCTGCCTGTGCGCGCTTGACCGATTCGATGGAGTAGGCGTCCTGCTCTTCGCGGGTGAACTGGTACTTGTCCACGGCGCATTCGGCGAATTCACCCATGGCCTTGCCGTCATAGGCATTGACCAGGCCGTCATGGGCCATGTGGTCCACGGCCTGGAAGTTGCCGAAACGGTTGCCGGTGCGCGAGTTGGGCAGCAGGTGCGGGGCGTTGGACATCGATTCCATGCCGCCGGCGACCACGACCTTGGCCGAACCGGCCTTGATCAGGTCATGGCCGAGCATGATGGCCTTCATGCCCGAACCGCAGACCTTGTTGAGGGTGGTGGCGCCGACCGACAGCGGAATACCGGCGGCGATCGCTGCCTGGCGGGCAGGGGCCTGGCCGAGATTGGCCGGCAGCACGCAGCCCATCAGGACTTCGGAGACCTCGCTGGCAGGCACGCCCGACTGTTCCAACGCGGCGGCGATGGCGGCCGCGCCGAGGGTCGGGGTCGGAACGCCGTTGAACTGGCCGAGGAAGGAGCCGATGGCGGTGCGCTTGGCGGCGGCGATGACGATGTTGGACATGGCAATCTCGTTGATGCGTGAGCAATGTTCGGAAAGGAGACGACGGGCGTTGGAAGCGCCGCCGTTTCCCGGCAGACTGCGTGGGGGTCGGCCCAGTATAGAGGGTCGGCGAAGACTGCCGTTGGGCAGTACTGGATGCCTGCCCGGATGGCGGCAGGCCAACGTTCATGGGAAGGAAACGATGGAACGTAAGACGATGGGAAGGTCGGTCCTGGCATCGGCGCTGGCGGTGGCGCTGTCGGCGTGTGGCGGTGGAGGGGGCGGCAGCAACGTGCGCATCGACCCGCCCCCGACCACGCCTCCGGTCACGCCCCCGGTCACCCCGCCTCCCGCGTCCAAGCCGCTGGAACCGGCTGTGGATGCGCATCTGGCACAGACCAACGCGCGTGCCGCACAGGTCACTGGCGCGACCGGCCGCGGCGTGCGCATCGGCATCGTCGATTCGGGCGTGCTGCGCAATGCCGAGG
>NZ_JBFRFE010000765.1:0-1721 GCF_052114665.1 Stenotrophomonas sp. 2YAF22
AAGCTGAATTCCTGCGCCGTACCGAAGGCAGCCCGATCCGCCGCAGTGGCCATGAGCGCTGGCTGCGCAACATCGCCGTGGCGCTGGGCAATGCGCCAACCACGGCAGAGACGCTGTCGGCGCTGCAGACGCGCGCCGAGGATGCTTCGCCCGTAGTCCGCGAACACGTGCAATGGGCACTGGCCCAGCACGGCCAGCGCTGACGTGCGATCCTGAACCCCCTGCTCCATCTGCCCCACGCCGTAACCATGCAGCCACGCAACAACGACGTCCTCACCCCCAGCCAGCTCAACACCCTGGCGCGCGACCTGCTGGAAGGCAGCTTCCCGGCGATCTGGGTGGAAGCCGAACTGGGCAGCGTGGCGCGGCCGGCGTCCGGCCATCTGTATTTCACCCTGAAGGACGCGCGTGCGCAGTTGCGCGCTGCGATGTTCAGGATGAAGGCGCAATACCTGAAGTTCGTGCCGCGCGAGGGCATGCGCGTGCTGGTGCGCGGCAAGGTGACTCTGTACGACGCCCGTGGCGAGTACCAGATGGTGCTGGACCACATGGAGGAAGCCGGCGAAGGCGCACTGCGTCGCGCGTTCGAAGAACTGAAGGCGCGACTGGAAGCCGAGGGACTGTTCGACCCGGCCCGCAAGCGGTCGATGCCGGCCCACGTGCAGCGCCTGGCGGTGATCACCTCGCCCACCGGTGCCGCCGTGCGCGATGTGCTGAGCGTGCTCGGCCGCCGCTTCCCGTTGCTGGAAGTGGATCTGCTGCCGACGCTGGTACAGGGCGCAACCGCTGCCGCGCAGATCACCCGCCTGCTGCAGGCCGCCGATGCCAGCGGCCGCTACAACGTGATCCTGCTGACCCGTGGTGGTGGCTCGCTGGAAGACCTGTGGGCGTTCAACGATGAAGCCCTGGCCCGTGCAATCGCCGCCAGCGGCACGCCGGTGGTCTCGGCGGTGGGTCACGAAACCGACTTCAGTCTCAGCGATTTCGCTGCTGACCTGCGCGCGCCTACGCCATCGGTGGCCGCGGAACTGCTGGTACCCGATCAGCGCGACCTGGCCCTGCGCCTGCGCCGCAACGCGGCTCGCATGGTGCAGCTGCAACGCCACGCCATGCAGCAGGCCATGCAGCGCGCTGATCGCGCCCTGCTGCGCTTGAACGCACAGAGTCCGCAGGCACGACTGGATCTGCTGCGCCGTCGTCAGCTGGACCTCGGACGTCGCTTGCATGCGGCGCACAACCAGCAGCAGGAGCGTCGCGCAGCCCGTTTGCGCCACGCCGCTGCAGTGTTGCGGGGCCATCATCCGCAGCAGCAGATGGAGGCGCTGCGACGTCGCCTTGCCGCGTTGGGCGGTCGCCCGCAAGCGGCGCTGCAGCGCCTGATGCAGCGTGATGCGCTGCGCCTGCGCGGCCTTGCACGTTCGCTGGAAGCGGTCAGTCCGCTGGCGACCGTCGCGCGTGGCTACAGCATCGTGACCCGTGCAGACGATGGCGCGCTGGTGCGCCGGATCGAGCAGGTACAACCGGGTGACGCACTGCAGGCCCGGGTCGGCGACGGCGTGATCGACGTACAGGTGACTGCGGTCAAGTAAGGGGTGTTCGGCAGGGCTGCGCCCTGCACCCGCAGAAGCAATGGCAACGGCCGAAGCAACGGCAGAAGCTGGCTTCCTGTGGGATGGCGGGGTGGGCCCGGTTGCGGGGGACGCTGCAAGTACGTCCATGTA
>NZ_JBFRFE010000766.1:0-1720 GCF_052114665.1 Stenotrophomonas sp. 2YAF22
GCGCCACGCTGTTGTCAGCCTGCGCCACCGCCCCCTGGCCCAACGCCACGCTGCCCGCACCATTGGCCTGGGCCGATGCTCCAACCCCCATCGCACCCTGCCCGTTGGCCTGCGCGTCATCACTGCCATCGCCCGCACCATCGACCCGCACATAGCGGTTGCCGGTGGCGCGAAGGTCATCGACGGCCGAGTTCAGCTGGCCCAGGTTCACCGCATCACCGGCATCGGTGCCGGCAGCCACACCCTTGAGCTGGCGTTCGCCGTCGGTACCGCGCAGATCCACCACGGTGCCACCGGTACCTGCGCCGATCGTCACTGCAGCGTCCGCAGCGGACTGCTGCACCAGGCCGGCTTCGCCATTGCCCAGTTCCACCAGCTGCTGACGCAGCTGGGTGATATCGCCTTCGTTGCGGGTCACACGTCCGTCGATCACGGTCAGGCCACCATCAACCGAGGACAGCGCATCGCCGACGTTGTCGAAGGTCTGGCCCTGCACACTGTATCGCGGGCCGGTCACGGTGCCGGTCGACGCGTTGTGCGCCGCACCGCCGCCCAGGCCCTCGATGACCGGATGCAGCTGCTGCACGTTCACCGCATCTGCGGCCTCGGTACCGTTGGCCACGTTGATGACCTGGCGGGTGCCGTTACCACCCATGCCCCAGCCAACCGACACCACGTTGTCGCGGTCTGCTACCGCCTCAGCACCCAGAGCCACCGAATTCTCACCCGTGGCACGCGCATTCGCACCCAGTGCGATAGCGCCGTCGCCATTGCTTGCATGTGCGCCCCAGCCGATGGCCACACCCTGTGCCGCACTCGCGGCGGCGCTGGCACCCGCGGCGATGCTGCCCGAACCCGTTGCAGCCGCCTCATCGGCCACGCCCGAACCGTCCGCCTTGAAATAGCGGCTCCCTGCATTCAGCGCGTCGCGCAGGTCAACCAGATCCTGGCCGGTACTGCCGACACGACCGTCCAGCGCAGTCAATGCATCACCCACGTTGCCGTAGTTGCTGCCGCCCACGGTGTAGGTCGGTGCACCGATGCGCCCCTGCGCATCGACAGCGCTGCCACCGCCGATCGCATCGGCCACCGACGCCGAGGATGCCTGCAGCTGACCCAGCGTCACGGCTTCGTCGGCCGCCGTCGCATCGGCCACGCCACGGAGGCGACGCGCCCCGGCAGTGCCGTTGAAGTCCACCGCCGCACCGTCGGTGCTGGCGCCCACGGTCAGGTCGGCACCCGGCGCCGCCTGCTGCACCAGGCCCACGGTGCCGTTCTGGAGCGAAGTGCTCAGCTGGTTCAGGGTGGTCGTAGTGGTGGTCAGGCCGTCGTCCAGCGCCTCAAGCGCGCTGCCGACGGTGGTGTGGGTGCCGCCATGGCCCAGCACGTAGCTGGGCGCGGTGATGCTGCCGTCGGCAGCAACATCGGCGCCGCCACCCAGCGCCTGCACACCGGCACGCAGCTGTTGCACGATGGCCGCGTCGTTGGCCTGCGTACCCGCTGCAACATTGACGACCTGGCGGCGCAACGTGGTGCTGCCGACCGACACCGTGTCTTCACGGTTGGCGACCGATGCACGGCCGATCGCCACCGCACCGGCAGCCGTAACCTGCGACGAACCGCCGAGGGCAACGCCGCCGGAACCGCTGACCGAGGCGTTGTCACCCATCGCCACAGCTTCGGTGGCGCTGCCGCGCGCGCCGCGCCCCACAGCCACTGC
>NZ_JBFRFE010000767.1:0-1720 GCF_052114665.1 Stenotrophomonas sp. 2YAF22
CCACCGCACTTGCCTTCGCCGCACTTGCCTTCGGCCGACTTCTTGTCACCGCCGGTCTTGGCCTTGGTGTCCGCACCGGCCGCTGCCTTGCCCTTGTCGCCGCCGCACTTGCCTTCAGCACTCTTGCCGTCGGCGCCACACTTGCCTTCGGCATGCTTGGCCGCRTCGGCGGATTTTGCATCGGCCGCCTTCGCATCGGCCGCCTTCGCATCGGTGGCCTTGGCCGCCTGGCCGGCCACCAGGTAGCCCTGGGCGAGGTCGGTCATGCTCAGGGCCGAGGCGGAGGCGGTCATGCCGAGGCCTGCGGCCAGGGCGGTGGCGGTCAGCAGGGACAGCGTCTTGTTGGAGGTGCTCATCGGTCGTGCTCCTGGGTGGTGGGCGGGTGCCCGTGGTGAAGCGATGGTGCAGCGATCCTACTCAACGAATCCTCGCCGGGAATTCAAATTTTCGTGAGAAGTATTACAGCGCCAACAAAAAGGCCGCTGTCACGAGGACAGCGGCCACCCTGGAGTCGAATCCGGTGTTGCAGTGCAGTATCAGATATCGCCCGCGCTGGAGGTCTCGTCGCGCTTCTGGCGCGGCGGCAGCGGCTGTTCGCCGTGCACCAGGAACCACACGTTCTCGGCGATGTTGGTGGCATGGTCGCCCACGCGCTCCAGGTTCTTGGCCATGAACAGCAGGTGGGTGCACGGGGTGATGTTGCGCGGGTCTTCCATCATGTAGGTCAGCAGCTCGCGGAACAGCGCGGTGTACTGCGCATCCAGGCGGGCGTCGTCCTCGCGCAGTTCCAGTGCGGCATCGGCGTCGTTGTCGCGGTAGGCGGCGATGGCGCGGCGGAC
Organism: Stenotrophomonas sp. 2YAF22; assembly: GCF_052114665.1. Taxonomy (NCBI): domain Bacteria; kingdom Pseudomonadati; phylum Pseudomonadota; class Gammaproteobacteria; order Lysobacterales; family Lysobacteraceae; genus Stenotrophomonas; species Stenotrophomonas sp. 2YAF22. Next base: position 840 of record NZ_JBFRFE010000767.1, read on the forward strand.
CTGCTGTGCGGCCAGGCGGCCGAGGGCGCGCAGGCCCTGGATCTGCGGCAGCGGAGGTACCTTGCCCAGCGCGATCGAGCGCTTGGCGACGTTGGCCGCGTAGTCGCCAATGCGCTCGATATCGGCCGGAATGCGCAGGCCGGCGAGGATTTCGCGCAGGTCGCGGGCCATCGGGCCACGCAGCGCCAGGCGCATCACGTCGTGGCTGATCTGCTGTTCCAGCGAATCGATCGCTTCGTCGTTGGCGATGATGCGATGGGCGGCGTTCTCATCGCGCTTCTCGATGACGTCCATCGACGCCTCGAGCTGGGCGACGGCCATCTCGCCCATGCGCACGATTTCGGCCACCAGGCGCTGCTGCTCTTCGTCGTAGCTTTTGACGATGTGGTCGTTGGGAAGGTTCATGTTCTGCAATCCAGGTAGAGCCAGGCGCGCCTGGCTGGGACAGGTGGCGAAGCGTCAGCGCCGATCAGCCGAACCGGCCGGTGATGTAATCCTCGGTCTGCTGCTTGGACGGCTGCGAGAAGATCACTTCGGTGCGGTCGTGCTCGATCAGGTCACCCAGGTACATGAAGGCGGTGTAATCGGACACGCGCGCGGCCTGCTGCATGTTGTGGGTGACGATCACGATGGTGTACTCGTGCTTGAGCTCTTCCACCAGCTGCTCGATGCGGCTGGTGGAAATCGGGTCCAGCGCCGAGGTCGGCTCGTCCAGCAGCAGCACCGACGGGCGCAGGGCCACGGCACGGGCGATGCACAGACGCTGCTGCTGGCCACCGGACAGGCCCAGCGCGCTCTGGTTGAGCTTGTCCTTCACTTCGTCCCACAACGCGCCCTGGCGCAGCGCGTGCTCGACACGGTCGGCCATGTCCGCCTTGGAC
>NZ_JBFRFE010000768.1:0-1707 GCF_052114665.1 Stenotrophomonas sp. 2YAF22
TTGCAGGGATGCTGACAGGAACGGTGGATGGCCCGCGTCAACGGCGGTCGAACCACACCGTCTGCGCGTTGACGAATTCGCGGATGCCGAAGTGCGACAGCTCGCGGCCGAAGCCGCTCTTCTTCACGCCGCCGATCGGCACGCGTGGATCGGAGGCAGAGAAACCGTTGACGAACACGCCACCGGTCTGCAGCCGGCGCGCCAGCTGCATCGCGCGGGCGTGGTCGCCGGTCCACAGATTGCCGCTCAGGCCGAACTCGCTCTGGTTGGCCAGCTCAACCGCATGGTCGGCGTCGCGCGCGCGGCTGATCGACGCCACCGGCCCGAAGGTCTCGGTGTCGAAGGCCTGCATGCCCGGCTCGACGCCAGCCAGCACGGTGGGTGCATAGAAACTGCCGGGGCGATCGAGCTGCTTGCCGCCCACCAGCAACTGCGCACCGGCCTCGACCGACGCGCGCACCTGTGCATCAAGCTGTTCCAGCAGGTCCTGCCGGGCCATCGGTCCGATCCGGTTGCCGGCCTCGCGGCCATCGCCCACGGTCAGCGCCTGCACGCGCTCGCAGAACAGCGCCACGAAACGCACATACACGGCGTCTTCGACGATGATGCGCTTGCCGGCAATGCACACCTGCCCGGTGTTCTGGAAACGCGAGGCCACCGCAGCATCGACCGCGGCCTCCAGGTCGGCATCGGCCAGCACGATGAACGGATCCGAGCCACCCAGCTCCAGCACCACCTTCTTAAGCGCCTGCCCGGCCTGCGCGGCGATGCTGCGCCCCGCGGCGACGCTGCCGGTCAGGGTCACGGCCGCAATGCGGTCATCGGCGATGGCGGCACTGGTTCCCTCGCGGCTGATGTTGGCGGCGATGAAGGTGCCATCCGGCAGGCCCGCATCGCGCCACGCAGCGGCGAGCAGCCCGGCGGTGCCGACGATGTTCTCGGCCGGCTTCAGCAGGAAGCCATTGCCGCCCATGAGGATCGGCACGGCTGCGCGCATCACCTGCCAGTACGGGAAATTCCACGGCATGATGCCCAGCACAACGCCCAGCGGCAGGTAGGAGACATAGGCCTTGTTGTCGGCCACCGGGGTGGGTTCATCGCGCAGGAACGCCGCACCGTTGTCGGCGTACCAGTCACACAGCACCGCGCACTTCTCGATCTCGGCCAGCGACTCGGCGTGGACCTTGCCCATCTCGGCGGTGGCCAGCGCAGCGAGGGGTTCGCGGTCGCGACGTAGCACGGCAGCCATCGCGCGCAGTACGCTCGCGCGTTGTTCCAGTGACTGCGCGCTCCAGGCTGCAAAACCGGCCTGGCCGCGGTCAAGGATGGCTTCCAGTTCGGCGTCGGTGGCGAAGGGGTGGCTGGCGATCTGCTGGCCGGTCGCCGGATCGCGGGAAATGGCAGCGGGGGCTGCGGGGGAAGCGGACATGCAGGTCTCCTGTTGTCTCGACAACGGGCGGCTGCCCGTTTCCTGACAAGGAATCTGGACCCGATCGAGGGCAGCAACAAGGCGTCTGCGTATCCTGTGACCTGTACTTACCTGCCTGAATGGGGTGATTTCCCGGCAGGGCTGCGCCCTGCACCCGCAGAGGCAACAGCAACGGCAGAAGCAACAGCAACAGCGGCATTCCGTGAGATGGCGGGGTGGGTCCGGTGGCGGGGGACGCTGCGAGTACGTCCATGTAAGCTCGGTCGCCGCATCCATGC
>NZ_JBFRFE010000769.1:0-1688 GCF_052114665.1 Stenotrophomonas sp. 2YAF22
CACCAGCACCGTGTACTGCACGGCCTGGCCACGCGCGGGGTCGACGAACTGCGGCAGGAACGCGGCGGCGAACAGCAGCAGCTTGGGATTGCTCAACCCCACCAGCAGGCCACCACGGAACACTGCCCAGGCACCGTGCACCGGCGCCAGCGCTGCTGCATCGACGTCTGTCGCCACCGGCGCCTGCCGGTAGCTGTCCCGCCACGCCTTGATGCCCAGCCAGGCCAGATAGGCCACACCCAGGTAACGCAGCACATCGAACAGCATCGGCGATGATCGCAGCACCGCGCTCAGGCCGGCTGCGGACGCCGCAAGCACCAGCAGCATCGCCAGCAGGCAACCGGCCATGGCCGGCACGCTGCGACGAAAGCCCAGGCCGACGCTGCGCCCCAGGATGTGCAGCATGTTCGGCCCCGGCGTGCCACATAGCACGAAGACTGTCGCCAGGAACCACCACCAGGTATGCAGGGCCATCACTTCGTCCACCGGAATAATCCCTGCAAGGATAGTGCGCAGCGGCTGTTACCACCATGCACAGTCCCGGGTCGATTCGACGGATACAGCGGCTGCGGCTCAGCCGCTGGCAACGCGCGACGCACGCAGTTCGGCCATCGCGATGCGCAGCACCCGCAGCGCCGAGCGCAGGAACACGACCAACAGCGCGACCGCGACCAGCAGGTCCGGCCAACCGGCACCGAACAGCGCCACCAGCCCCGCCGCCAGCACCACCGAAACGCCCTCGAAGATATCGTTGCGCGCGCATTCCCAGGCCGATGCCAGGTTCACGTCGTCATTGCGATACGGCGTCAGCAGCCACAGGCAGAAGCCATTCGCGGCCAGGTTCAGCAGCGCAGCCAGGCCCATGCTTTCGAACAGCGGAACCTGCGGATGCGCCAGCCGCCATCCGATCTGCACCGCAACTGCCACCGCCGCTGCCAGGATCAGCACGCCCTTGAACAAGGCAACCCGCGCCTTGGCCGCCACGCCGGCCCCCACCACCAGCAGGCTCAGCAGATAGGTCGCCGCATCGCCCAGGTTGTCCAGCGCACCGGAGAGCAACGAGGACGAATGGCTGTACCAGGACGCGCCGACCATCATCAGGAAGGTCGCCAGGTTGATCAGCAGGACGATCCACAGCACGCGCCGGTGGCGCGCCTGCATGGCCGCCACATCCAGCGTCTTGCCGCAGCCACAGCATTCGCCCATCGCCCTGCCCTCTGCCTGTCTTGGCCCATTATCGCGCCGATCAGGCGCGTCGGCAGCGGTTGCGACGGGCCAACCAACGATTGCGTGCGCCGGGCCAAGCCGGCACGCAGCATCCCGGCCTCTGATGTGCTGCAATGGCCCTTCCCCGGCACGGAGACACGCATGAAGACGCTTGGCCTGATCGGTGGCATGAGCTGGGAGAGTTCGGCGCAGTACTACCGCCTCATCAACGAAGAGGTACGCGCGCGGTTGGGCGGCGCGCATTCGGCGCAGTTGCTGATGTGGTCGGTGGATTTCGCCCGCATCAAGCAGCTGCAGCACGACGGCGACTGGGATGCCCTGGGCAACGAAATGGTCGATGCCGCACAGCGGCTGCAGGCCGGTGGCGCCGAACTGCTGCTGATCTGCACCAACACCATGCACAAGCTCGTTGCTGAGATCGAAGCGGCCTGCCCGCTGCCCTTGCTGCATATCGCCGACCC
>NZ_JBFRFE010000770.1:0-1688 GCF_052114665.1 Stenotrophomonas sp. 2YAF22
GCTGTTGCTGTTGCTGTTGCTGTTGCTGTTGCTGTTGCTGTTGCTGTTGCTGTTGCTGTTGCTGTTGCTGTTGCTGTTGCTGTTGCCGTAGCGGGTGCCGGGTGCAACCCGGCCAACGCCCCCCTTCCCCATACCCCGCCGAATGGGTATACAGTCGACCCGTACCGGCATCGTGCCGGAATGAACCCTGGGAGGGGACCATGCGCAAGACCTTCAAGACCCTGCTGCTGGCGCTGCCGCTGTGCCTGGCCGCGCTCTCCGCGCAGGCCGCCGACAGTGCAGCCGGCCGCTGGAAGACCATCGACGACAAGACCGGCAAGGTGAAGTCGATCGTCGAGATCAGCCAGGCCGCCAACGGCACGCTGTCCGGCAAGGTGGTCGAGATCCTGCACTCGGACAAGGGCCCGAACCCGGTCTGCGATGGTTGCGAGGGCGCCAACAAGAACAAGCCGGTGAAGGGCATGACCATTCTCTGGAACCTGAGCCAGGACAAGGGCACCACCAGCAAGTGGTCCGGTGGCACCATCCTCGACCCGGCCAACGGCAAGACCTACCGCTCGAAGATCGAGCTGCAGCCGGGCGGCGGCAAGCTGGACGTGTCCGGCTGCATCGCCTTCATCTGCCGCGCGCAGACCTGGGTCCGCGAGTAAGCGTCACGGCCCCGGCAATGCCCTGGTGACCCGGCTCCGGCCGGGTCACTGCGTTGCGGGCGTGCGATAATCTTCGGTTCCCCCTGGCTGCACCCCGTGACCATGACCCGTACCGCGCTCGTCACCACCGCCCTGCCCTACGCCAACGGCCCGCTGCACCTGGGCCACCTGGTCGGCTACATCCAGGCTGACATCTGGGTGCGTGCGCGTCGAATGAGCGGCGGCAAGGCCTGGTTCGTGTGCGCCGACGACACCCACGGCACGCCGATCATGCTGGCTGCGGAGAAGGCCGGGGTCACCCCGGAAGCCTTCATCGCCAACATCCAGGCCAGTCACGAACGCGATTTCGCCGCCTTCGGCGTCGCCTTCGACCATTACGACTCGACCAATTCGGCGGCCAACAAGGCGCTGACCGAGGCGTTCTACCTGAAGCTGGAAGCGGCTGGCCACATCAGCCGCCGTTCGGTGGCGCAGTTCTACGACCCGGCCAAGGGCATGTTCCTGCCCGACCGCTACGTCAAGGGCATCTGCCCGAACTGTGGCAGCGCCGACCAGTACGGCGACAACTGCGAAGTCTGCGGCGCCACCTATGCGCCGACCGACCTGAAGGAACCGCGCTCGGTGATCTCCGGTGCCACCCCGGAAATGCGCGATTCCGAGCACTTCTTCTTCGAGGTCGGCCACTTCGACGGCTTCCTGCGCGACTGGCTGGCCGGCGATGTCGCCCTGCCGGGCGTGAAGGCCAAGCTGGGTGAATGGCTCAACGCCGAAGGCGGCCTGCGTGCGTGGGACATCTCGCGCGATGCGCCGTACTTCGGTTTCGAGATTCCCGGCCAGCCGGGCAAGTACTTCTACGTCTGGCTGGACGCGCCGATCGGCTACCTGTCCAGCTTCCAGACCCTGTGCAGCAGGATCGGCGAGGATTTCGAAGCGCATCTGCGCGCCGGCACCAGCACCGAGCTGCATCATTTCCTCGGCAAGGACATCGTCAATTTCCACGGCCTGTTCTGGCCGGCGGTGCTGCACGGCACCGGCCAC
>NZ_JBFRFE010000771.1:0-1682 GCF_052114665.1 Stenotrophomonas sp. 2YAF22
GTCCACATCCGCGACAACCTGGAACTGCCGGCCAACGGCTACCGGGTACTGGTGCATGGCGTGCCGGTGGCCACTGCCGAGATCCATCCCGACCGCGAACTGGCGCTGGACCCGGGCAGTGCCCTCGGTCCGCTGGAGGGCATCGCGGGCAAGGACCCGGCCTTCGGACTGGACGCGACCTGGATCCAGCCACACCAGCGCGCCCAGGCCGAAACCCTGGGCTATACCGTGGTCGACCCGGCCACGGTGGTGGCCACCCACCTTTCGCACCTGATCCGCGAGCACGCACCGGAACTGCTCGGCCACGAGGAAGTGCAGCACCTGCTGGCCAACCTGGCCAAGAGCGCGCCCAAGCTCGTCGAAGATCTGACGCCGAAAGCGCTGCCGCTGTCGGCGGTGGTGCGCGTGCTGCAGAACCTGCTGGTCGAGCGCATTCCGATCCGCCAGCTGCGCAAGATCGCCGAAGCACTGGTCGAACACGCCCCGCACAGCCAGGACCCGGCCACGCTGACCGCCGCCGTGCGCACCGCACTGGGCCGCTTCATCGTGCAGGAGATCGCCGGAATGTCGGCGGAGCTGCCGGTGTTTACCCTCAACCCGCAATTGGAACGTGTCTTGCAGGAGTCCACGCAGGGCAACGGCGCCGCGCTGGAACCCGGACTCGCTGAGCGACTGCACCAGAGCCTGGCCGAATGTGTCAGCAAGCAGGAAGCCCGCAACGAGCCCGCGGTGGTGCTGGTACCTGGCCCGGTGCGAGCCGCGCTGGCCCGCCTGGTCCGCCACAGCGTTCCGTCGCTGTCGGTCCTGGCCTACAGCGAGGTGCCGGAGGACAAGCGCCTGAAGCTGGTCGGAACGATCAGCTGACGCCGCCCTGCAACGCGCCAGAAAACAGACACCACTTTCAAACACCCGCAACAGACAGATTCCAAGGGGAACCCGAACCGTGCAGACCACCGACCATCCGCGTTCTCCGACCGCCACTCCGCCGACTTCGTCCCGTGACCACAGCATGAAAATCAAACGATTCGTCGCCGCCGACATGCGCTCGGCCATGAACCTGGTGCGCAAGGAACATGGTCCTGATGCCGTGATCCTGTCCAACCGCCGGATCGAGGAAGGCATCGAGATCGTGGCCGCCGCCAACTACGATGAGAGCGCCGTGCAGCGCGCCCTGGAAGCGTCGCGCCGCGACGTGGCACCGCCGCCCGCGCCGAAGCCGCGCAGCGCCGCCGACGCAGTGATCGCCGCGGTCACCCGCCGTCGCAGCAGCACCCCGGCACCGGAGCCGGTGGCCGCCACCACCTCGGCCGTTGCCGCCCTCGCCCGCGCCGCCGTCGGCGCTACCGGCCGCACCCTGGACAGCGCCGACGAGATCGTGCCGACGCGTGGCAGCACCGGCTTCGCCGCCACCCTGGCGCGCGCCGCCGTCAATGATTCGACGCTGCCGGAACAGATCTTCGCCCCGTTTGCCGACGCCATCGTGGCGCCCTCGCCCTCGCCTGCGGCAGCCACGCCGGTGAACCGCGCCCGCTTCCAGATCGATCCGCCGCTGGAAGACAGCGCGCAGATGCCGGCGGTGTCGCCGCCGCCGTTGCCGATTGCCCTCCAGGCCACCACGGCACCCGAAGTCGAAGCCTCACACGCGCCGGTCGCCGTGCAGCCGACCGAGGCTGCACCGGCAC
>NZ_JBFRFE010000772.1:0-1676 GCF_052114665.1 Stenotrophomonas sp. 2YAF22
CCTGCTGACCGGTGCCAGCAGCGATGGCAGCGATGGCGTGGCCGCGGTGCGCGCCGCTGGCGGCCAGGCGTGGTTGCAATGTCCCGAGGAGGCCGAGGCATCGATGATGCCGGCCTCTGCCCTGCAGCATGCCGGCGCCGACGCCGTGCTGCCCCTTGAACTGATGTGTCGTCGCCTGAAGGAGTTGTTTGCATGAACCTGCTGYCGCCGGACCCTGCCCAGTCGCAGGCGCCGGTCAACCTGCTGATCGTCGACGACGTGCCGCAGAACCTGGTGGCCATGCAGGCGCTGCTGCGCCGCGAGGGCGTCAACCTGTTGCTGGCGGACTCTGGCGCGCAGGCGCTGGAGCTGCTGCTGGAGCACGAGGTAGCGCTGGCGCTGCTGGACGTGCACATGCCGGAGATCGACGGTTTCATGCTGGCCGAGCTGATGCGCGGCTCGCAGCGCAGCCGGGATGTGCCGATCATCTTCCTGACCGCCTCGCCGGATGATCCGCTGCGGGTGTTCAAGGGCTACGAGACCGGCGCGGTGGATTTCCTGCACAAGCCGGTGGCGCCGCAAGTGATCCTCAGCAAGGTCAACGTGTTCATCGAGCTCTACCAGCAGCGGCAGCTGCTGAAGGCGCGCAACGAAGCGCTGGAGCGCGCGTTGAAGCTCAACGAGACCATGGCCGCGGTGCTCACCCACGACCTGCGCACGCCGCTGTCGGCCATCCTGCTGTGTGCCGACAAGCTGTCGCTGGAACTGCCGGACGACAATGCCGGTGCGCAGCAGACACTGAGCTACCTGGAAGCCAGCACGCTGCGGATGGCACGCATGGTCGAGCAGCTGCTGGACTTTTCGCGGATCCGCAGCGGTGGCCTTCGCCTGCAGACAGGTGCATGTGACCTGGCCGAGGTGACACGTGCGGTGCTGGTGGAGGCCGGTGCCGGCCATCGAACCGATCGTATCGCCCTGGATGTCCGTGGCGATTCGACGCTGCAGGGCGACATGGATCGCCTTGGTCAGATCGTCGCCAACCTGGTCGGCAACGCACTCACCCATGGCGCCGACGCGACGGTGCAGGTGCAGGTCGATGGTGGCGATGCACGTGTGGTCGCGCTGCGCGTGCGCAACAACGGCCATGTCGATGAGGCGTTGCTGCCGCGCCTGTTCGAACCCTTCAAGGCCAGCTTCCATCAGAGCAACGGGCTCGGACTGGGGTTGTACATCGTTGACCAGTTCGTGCGTGCCCATGGTGGACGGTTGAGCGCGCGCAACGAGGCGGGGCACGTGGTGTTCGAGGCGCTGCTGCCTCGTCGTTCCGATTTGCGTAGTCCGGCGGTTTCCTGAATTCTTCAGCTGGCGCGTGAGCGAACTGAGACGGGCTCGTCCGCAACTGCTACCGTGGCACCATTCTTGCAAAGGAAGCTCCATGCCACTGCGTGCCATCGCCTATGTCAGCCAGGCCAAGCCGGATCTGTCCGCCGAGCGTTTGCAGACGCTGGTCGAGGATGCCGCGCGCTTCAACAAGATGGCAGGGGTGACCGGTGTGCTGCTGCATGACAGCGAGCGCTTCCTGMAGTACATCGAAGGCCCGCCTGATGGCGGTATACGAGCGCATCCTGCAGGCCGGCAGCCATGTCGACATCGTCGAACTGGCGCGCGGCCGGGTAGGCCAGCGTCAGTTTCCGTAC
>NZ_JBFRFE010000773.1:0-1674 GCF_052114665.1 Stenotrophomonas sp. 2YAF22
GCCACCCAGCCAGGCGTACAGGGCGGTGCTGGCGGCACTGTCGTCCAGGCTGCCGACGATCACCGCCATCCAGTCGTTCTGGCGCTGGCGCGTCAGGTCGAAATCGGCCGCGTCGGAAACCCAGCGCGGGTTGAAGTCCATGAATTCCAGCAGGGCCACGGTGCGCTCGGCACGCACCGCGTCGTTGTCCAGTACCAGGATGCGCGATTCGCTCACGACCGTTCCTCCCTGAGGCCTTCCAGGATCGGCATGACTTCCTGGATGTAGGACAGCTTGCTGACGAAGTTGTCGGCGCCGGCGCGCAGTGCGTGCTCGCGATGCTCGACGTCATCGAAGTGGCTGGCGATCACGATGTACGGTGCATCATCCTGCGACTTGATCAGGCGGGTGGCCTGCAGGCCGCCCATTTCCGGCATCGCCAGATCCATCAGCACCACCTGCGGGCGCAGGCTTTCCGAGCGCTCGATCGCTTCCAGGCCGTTGCCGGCGCTGCCGACGATCTGCAGCCAGTCGATCTTGCGGAAGTGGCGCATGGCCGCGTTGATGAAGCCCTCATGGTCATCGACCAGCAGAACTGTGAGCTTGTTCATGTCCAACATCCTTTTCAGCCCACCCGGGCCAGCTGCGGTTGCCTGGCGTTGACCCGGCGCCGTTCGCGGGCCGGGGCGATATCCAGTTGTTCGCGGTATTTTGCGACGGTTCGACGGGCAATGTTCACCCCTTGGCGGGACAGCAGGCCAGCGATGGCCTCGTCCGCCAGCGGGCGTCCGGCCGGTTCGGCGTCGATCAGGCGGCGGACCATGGCCTTGACCGCCTGGCCGGACACGCTGGCCCCTTCCAGGCGCACGGCGAAGAAGTGCTTGAGTTCGAAGGTGCCGCGCGGGGTCTGCAGGTACTTGCCGGTGGTGATGCGCGAAACGGTGGATTCGTGCATGCCGATTTCTTCGGCTACTTCCTTCAGGGTCAGCGGTGCCATGGCTTCCTCGCCACGCACCAGGAAGGCTGCCTGGCGCTCGACGATCACCCGCGCGGTGCGCAGCAGGGTGTCGTAACGCATCGACAGGCCGCGGCTGAACCAGCGTGCCTCCTGCAGCATCTCGCGCAGGGCCGGGGCTGCCTCGCCGCTGTCGGCCAGGGCCTGCTCGTACTGGCTGTTGATCGACACCCGGCGGCTGGTGGCCGGGTTCAGCGCCACCTTCCATTGTTCGTCGGCGTGCCAGGCGACCACGTCCGGCACCACCACTGCATTGCGCTCGGGCAGYAGGCTGTCGCCCGGGCGCGGCTGCAGCGACAGGATCAGGCGGACGGCTTCGCGCACGTCCTCGATCTCGGCATCGTGCTGGCGGGCGAGGGCGGGGTAGTCGTGCGCGGCCAAGGCATCGAGCGCGCCCTGCAGGATGCGCGCAGCCAGATGCCGGGCCGGCACCACGCCGTGCAGGCTGCACAGCTGGGCCAGCAGCGATTCGCGCAGGTCCTGCGCGGCCATGCCGGCCGGCTCGCCCTGCAGCAGGTGCTGGCGGACAGCTTCAACGCCGTCGGCATCGATGTCGAACTGCGCACTGGCCAGCAGCTGCAGCTGCGCCAGCGGTGCCTGCAGGTAGCCGGCATCGTCGCAGTGTTCCAGCCAGAATGCGGCCACGGCCAGTTCGTGCTCGTCCAGGTCCAGCGCCAGGC
>NZ_JBFRFE010000774.1:0-1671 GCF_052114665.1 Stenotrophomonas sp. 2YAF22
CATCAAGACCATGCGCGATACCGGCCGCGACATGCAGGACAAGTACAAGGAAACCAGCCGCGGCGGGCTGGCGGTGAACGTCATCGAGTGCTGATGATTGGCGCAGCCATGCATGGCCTGGCTCCACTGCAGGGCCGGGCATCGACCTGGCTCTGCAGAGTGCTTCCTTGTCGGACAACACCGTCCCCGCTTTCCGGTTAGGCTCAGACATCCCCTGCCCCGGAATGTCCCATGCGCGTGATTGCTGCTGCCTTGCTTGCCTGCGTTCCGTTGTCCGCTCTCGCTGCGCCAGCCTACGGGCCGCGGCTGGAGGGGTTCGATTACGGCTATCCGGTGAAGACCTTTGCGCTGGAGTCGCAGCGCCAGGCGTTGGAAATGGCCTATCTGGATGTCGCGCCGAAGAAGAAGCCGATCGGCGTGGTGGTGCTGCTGCATGGCAAGAACTTCTGCGCAGCGACCTGGAAGGAGGCGATCAAACCGCTGGTGGCGGCAGGCTACCGGGTGATCGCGCCGGACCAGGTGGGYTTCTGCAAATCCAGCAAGCCCGAGCGCTACCAGTATTCCTTCGGGCAGCTGGCCGATAATACCCATGCGCTGCTGCAGCAGCTGCAACTGGGTGACGTGCCGGTGCACGTAGTCGGGCATTCGATGGGTGGCATGCTGGCCATCCGCTATGCGCTGATGTATCCGCAGGACATGCGCAGTCTTTCGCTGGTCAATCCGATCGGGCTGGAAGACTGGAAGGCGCTGGGCGTGCCCTGGCGCAGCGTGGACGCGTGGTATGCCGGCGAAATGAACATCAGCTATGACAGCATCCGCCGCTACCAGCTGGAGGTGTACTACGACGGCAAGTGGAAGCCGGCGTATGAACCGTGGGCGCGCATGCAGTCGGGCATGTACGAAGGCGCGGGCAAGCAGCAGGTGGCCTGGAGCCAGGCGCTGACGTCGGACATGGTGTTCAACCAACCCGTCGTCTACGAACTGAAGAACCTGCAGGTGCCGACCACCTTGTTCATCGGCCAGAAGGACCGCACGGCGATCGGCCGTGACCAGGCATCGCCCGAACTGAAGGCGACGCTGGGCAACTACCCGGCACTGGGCAAATCGGCAGCGGCGGCGATACCCGGCTCAACCCTGGTCGAGTTCGCAGCACTGGGCCATTCGCCGCAGGTGCAGGACCCGAAGCAGTTCAATGCGGCGTTGTTGAAGGTGCTCAAAGCGCGTTGAGGTTCCATAACCGCCGGGCGTGGTCCGGCGCTACACACGCCCTCGGTAGAGCCAGGCCATGCCTGGCTGCAGTGCGTCGATCAGCCGCTTACCCCACGATCCGCAGCACGTCATCCAGCAGCGCGGCTGCGGTCACTTCCGCGCCAGCGCCCGGTCCCTGGATCAACAGCGGCTGTGAGCGATAGCGATCGCTGTGGATGGCCACGCGGTTGTCGGTGCCCGCGCCCTGCGCCAGCGGATGGTCGGCAGCCAGCTCACGCAGGCCCACCTGCGCACCCTCGCCATCGACGCGCCCGACAAAACGCAGCACCCGGCCGTTGTGGCGCGCCCGCTGCCAACGTGCCTGCAGCGGTGCATCCAGCTGCTCCAGCGCATTCACTGCATCTTCCAGCGGCAGCGCAGCCAGCGCATCCGGCACCAGTGAGTCGACCTGCACCTGCGACG
>NZ_JBFRFE010000775.1:0-1669 GCF_052114665.1 Stenotrophomonas sp. 2YAF22
CAGCACATGGCCGGATTCACCCTTGTGGCTGTTGGCACGGCGCGGCGGCAGCAGATCCGGCAGGCGCGGCTGCGTCCAGCATTCTGCAGCAGCGACGACACCCTGCCAGGCCGCATCGGCCAGCGTCAGTGGTGCCAGGTGCCTGCGCCCGGTGTATTCCAGTGCGTCGCCGGTGTACAGGCCGCGGTGGGCGACGATGAACTGCACTGTCAGGGCCGCGCGTACGGCTGCGCCCGGCACGCAGCCATGGTCGGCGTCGACACCGCTGGGTACGTCCAACGCCAACACCTGCGCCTGCTGCGCGTTCAGCGCCTCGATCAAGGCCAGTGCCGCACCCTCTGGTGCCCGGGAGAAGCCAAGGCCGAACAGGGCATCGACCCATATATCGGCCTGGGCCAGTTCGCCGTTGAAATCAGTGACGGTGCCGCCTGCGGACTTGAAATCCGCTGCGGCGCGCTGCGCCAACGCCGTGGAAGGTGGGCTGCCCGGCAGCGCGATCAGCTGCACCTGCCGCCCGGCCTGCAGCGCATGACAGGCCAGCACATAGCCATCGCCGCCATTGTTGCCGCTGCCAACCACCACGCCGATCCGCCGCGCCTGCGGCCAGTGCTGCAGCAGGCTCTGCCAGGCCGCCTGGCCCGCCTGGGCCATCAGGCCCCAGCCACCATCACCCGCCAGCGCGGAGGCCTGGGCATCGAGTGTGCGTGCGGCACGGGAATCGAACAGATCGGCGAGGTTGGCCATGCGGGGATTTTATACTGGTGCACATGTCCCCCGTCCCTGCCCCCCTCGATCCGGCCCTGGCCGTACAGCGCATCCGCGATCTGGCGCGCGCGCATGGCTTCCAGCGCTGCGGTATCGCCGGCATCGAACTGGGCGAGGACGAGGCGCACCTGGCCGACTGGCTGGGCCAGGGCCTGTACGGCACTATGGACTGGATGGCACGCCACGGCACCCTGCGCGCGCGCCCGGCAGAACTGCTTCCCGGCACCGTGCGGGTGATCTCGGTAGGCATGGACTACAGCCACAGGGACGACACCGAAGCGTGGGCGACCCTGGCCGATCCGGGGCGCGCCTACGTCGCCCGCTACGCGCTCGGCCGCGATTACCACAAGCTGATGCGCAACCGCCTGCAGAAGCTGGCCACGCAGATCAACGATGAGGTGGCGCCGCTGGGCTACCGCGTCTTCGTCGATTCGGCGCCAGTGCTGGAACGCGCGCTGGCACGCAACGCGGGGCTGGGCTGGATCGGCAAGCACACCTGCCTGATCGACCGCCACGGCGGCTCGTGGTTCTTCATCGGCGAGATCTACATCGACCTGCCGCTGCCGATCGACACGCCGGCCAGCGCGCACTGCGGCACCTGTACCCGCTGCATCGACGTCTGCCCGACCCAGGCCATCACCGCCCCGCAGCGGCTGGATGCGCGCCGCTGCATCTCCTACCTGACCATCGAGCATGACGGTGCGATTCCAGTGGAGATGCGACCGCTGATCGGCAACCGCATCTATGGCTGCGACGACTGCCAGCTGGTCTGCCCCTGGAACAAGTTCGCCAAGCGCACCGACGAGGCTGACTTCCGCGCCCGCAACAACCTGGACACCGCACGCCTGGACCAGTTGTTCGCATGGGACGAAGCTGAATTCCTGCGCCGTACCGAAGGCAGCCC
>NZ_JBFRFE010000776.1:0-1668 GCF_052114665.1 Stenotrophomonas sp. 2YAF22
ACGTGATCACCCTTGGCGGCACCCGTGCCGAACTCGAGAACTACCTGCATACCGTCGAAATCTTCGATGTCGACTGGCTCTCGGGCATGTCGGTGGGCGTGTTCCCGATCCAGTCCGGCAAGGCCGAGCAGGTCGCCGCCGATCTGGAGAAGGTCTTCGGCGAAGAGAGCAAGACGCCCAGCGCGGGCATGTTCCGTTTCCTGCCGCTGGAAAACGCCAACGCGGTGCTGGTGATCACCCCGCAGGTGCGCTACCTGGACCAGATCCAGCAGTGGCTGGACCGCATCGATACTGCCGGTGGCAGCGCGCGCCTGTTCTCGCATGAGCTGCGCTACATCAAGGCGCGCGACCTGGCCGAGCGCCTCAGTGAAGCCTTTGCCAGCAGTGGTAACCGTGGCGGTTCCGGCTCGGCAGCGCTGGCGCCAGGCGCCATCCCGTCGCAGCTGGGCAGCGATGGCGACCGTGGCATGGATGCGGGCAACAGCAGCAGTTTCAACAACCAGGTCGGCGGCGGCAGCAGTGGTAGTGGTAGCAGTGCCGGCAGCCTGAACCTGCCGCAGCGCCAGTCGGGCAACGTCAGCATCAGCCTGGAAGTGGAAGGCGATCGTGTTGGCGTGTCGGCGGTGGAGGAAACCAACACGCTGCTGGTGCGTTCGACGCCGCAGGCCTGGCGCTCGATCCGCGAAGTGATCGAGAAACTGGACGTGATGCCGCTGCAGGTGCACATCGAAGCGCAGGTAGCCGAAGTCGGGCTGACCGGCGACCTGAAGTACGGCGTGAACTGGTATTTCGACAACGCCGTGGCAGGGCGCGCGCTGACCGGTGCGCTGTCCGGGTTGTCATTGCCGGCGATGGCCGGCGGTTCCTGGAACACCTTCGCCGGTGCGGTGACCGGCACCGACGGCGCCAACTGGGCCTTCACTGGCCATAACGGCGCTGCCGTGGTCAGTGCACTGGACAAAGTCACCGACGTGCGCCTGCTGCAGACACCCTCGGTGTTCGTGCGCAACAACGCCGAAGCCACGCTCAACGTGGGCGACAAGGTGCCGATCAACACCACCACGGTCAACACCGGTGTCGGCACCAGCAGCTACAGCTCGGTGCAGTACATCGACACCGGCGTGATCCTCAAGGTGCGCCCGCGGGTCACCCGCGACGGCACGGTGTTCCTGGATATCGTGCAGGAGATCAGCAGCGCCTCGGACGTACCGGAGAACTGCAATCCGCAGGAGCGCAACTGCAATCCGCGCATCTCCACCAAGAAGCTGGCCACCGAGGCGGCGGTGCAGAGCGGCGACACCATCATGCTGGCCGGCCTGATCACCGATTCGGCCACGGATGGCAGCAGCGGCATTCCCGGCCTCAGCCGGATTCCGGTGCTGGGTGCACTGTTCGGCCAGAAGAGCCGCACCAGCCGTCGTTCGGAAGTGATCGTGCTGCTGACCCCGACCATCGTCCGCAACGGCCAGGAAGCACGCACCCTGACCGACGAATACAGCCAGCGCTTCCGCGCGATGGAGCCGCTGAACCAGCCGGGCAGGAAGTAAGCCGGCCGGGCTGCGCCCGGCACCCTCCGAAGCCGAAGCCAAAGCAACGGCAACAGCAACAGCAACAGCGGGTTTACTGGGGGAGGGCGGGGCACTGTGGGTTTGCGGGGACGCCGTGAAT
>NZ_JBFRFE010000777.1:0-1667 GCF_052114665.1 Stenotrophomonas sp. 2YAF22
GGATGTCGGGCCGCGCAACGGTGGCTTGCGCCCCACGCAACCCTGCCCTGATCCCTTGCGGTACCTGGCTGCGTGGCCCGATCTGGCAAGCGTTGTGGCCGAAACCATGCTTGTCGGGCCCGGCTTATCGATATATCGTTTGCGGCACACGTTACCGATATATCGAAATGGGCCGATCCCCCTCCCCCAGGAACCGCACCGACGATGCCGCGGTACCCCGCCGCAACGGCCAGCCGCGCGTGCTCAGCCGTGGCGACCTGCGCCTGCTGGTGCTGGCACTGATCGGCGAGCAGCCGCGCCACGGCTACGAGTTGATGCAGCACATCAGCACCATGTTCATGCAGGCCTACACCCCCAGCGCGGGCACCATGTACCCGCTGCTGGCCAGCTTCGAGCAGGCCGGCTGGGTGGCGTCGGAAGAGGTGGACGGCCGCCGTGTGTTCCGCATCACCACTGCCGGCGAGTTCGAGCTGAAGGTGCAGCGCACCCAGGTGCGGTTGGCGCAGCGACGCGCGTTCGACCGCGCCCGCGAGATCACCAAGGCCTCGTTGCCGGCGCCGCTGGCCGCTGCGCTGCGCGAGTTCAAGCTGGCGCTGGTGCACCACCACGGGCGCTGGGCCGACGGCGAAGCCGAGCAGGTGGCCGCGCTGCTGTCGCACGCGTCGGCGCTGATGAATGGCCAGGCCAGCAACGTGTCCTCTCCCTTTTCAACGACCCAGCCAGACTGAATCCAGCCAGGTCTCCCCTCATGCCGCGCGCCCCCGCGCGACCTTCTGACAGGTACCCCCATGACCGAACATCACAACTCGCGCCTGCGCCTGGATGTGCGCTTCCGTGAACTGACGGTGCTGCGCACCGAGACCGTCACCCCGCACATGCGCCGCATCGTGCTGGGCGGCGACGACCTGGCCGGCTTCGATTCGCCCGGCGCCGACGACCACATCAAGCTGTTCTTCCCCAACGCCAGCGGCGAGATGGTGCTGCCGGTGCTGACCGCCGAAGGCCGCAGCTATCCGGAAGGCAAGCAGCCGTCGCCGGCACGCGACTACACCCCGCGCTGGTGGGACCACGAAGCCGGCGAACTGGCCATCGACTTCGTGCTGCACGACCAGGGCATTGCCGGGCCGTGGGCCGAGCGCGCACAGGCCGGCGACACGCTGGTGATCGGCGGTCCGCGCGGTTCGTTCGTGGTGGCCGACAGCTACGACGCCTATGTGCTGATTGGCGATGAAACCGCACTGCCGGCCATCGCCCGCTGGCTGGACGTGCTGCCCGAGGGCGCGCAGGTGCAGGCGTACATCGAAGTGGCCGACGAGGACGAGCGCCAGGACCTGCCGCAGTACGAGAACGTGCGCATCCACTGGCTGGAGCGCAATGGCTTCCCGGCGACCAGCAGCACGCTGCTGGAAGACATGCTGACCGATTTCGAGGCCCCGGACGGCGATGCGTTCTACTGGATCGCCACCGAATCGCGCCGCGCACGGATGATGCGCAAGTTCATTGAAGGGCACCTGGGCGTGCCGCGCGACTGGATCCGCTCGACCGGTTACTGGAAGGCGCACCCGGACGAACAGGACGGCGATTGACCGCAAAACGGTAGGTGCGGACCGTTGGTCCGCACGCTCTTCTACGGGTAGTGCCGGCCGCTGGCCGGCAACCTCATGACC
>NZ_JBFRFE010000778.1:0-1659 GCF_052114665.1 Stenotrophomonas sp. 2YAF22
GTGGAAGGCCACGCGGTACTGGGTGCAGCAGGCGCCGCAGGTCATGCAGGGATGTTGCATGGGCAAACCGCCTCGGGCGGCATCGGGGAAGGGACGAGGATGCGGATTTTCCACGCTGGCGGCCGCCGCGCAAGAAATTCCGTAAGCGGCGACAATGAACGGATGAACCGATCCTGCAACATCGCCGCGCGGCTGCCCGAGCTGGCGCGTGAACGCCCCGACCAGATCGCCATCCGCTGCCCCGGGCGCCGCGGCGCCGGCAACGGCATGGCGGCCTACGACGTGACCCTGGATTACCGCCAGCTGGACGCCCGCAGCGATGCGATGGCGGCCGGCCTGGCCGGTTACGGGATCGGCCGCGGGGTGCGCACGGTGGTGATGGTGCGGCCGTCGCCGGAGTTCTTCCTGTTGATGTTCGCCCTGTTCAAGCTGGGCGCGGTGCCGGTGCTGGTCGATCCGGGCATCGACAAGCGCGCGCTGAAGCAGTGCCTGGACGAGGCACAGCCGCAGGCCTTCATCGGCATCCCGCTGGCCCACGTGGCGCGGCTGGCGCTGCGCTGGGCGCCTTCGGCGACCCGTCTTGTCACGGTCGGTCGCCGCCTGGGCTGGGGCGGTACCACGCTGGCCGCGCTGGAGCGTGCCGGCGCCAACAGCGGCCCGATGCTGGCCGACACCGATGGCGAGGACACGGCGGCGATCCTGTTCACCAGCGGCTCCACCGGCGTGCCCAAGGGCGTGGTCTACCGCCACCGCCACTTCGTCGGCCAGATCGAGCTGCTGGGCAGCGCCTTCGGCATGGAGGCGGGCGGGGTGGACCTGCCGACCTTCCCGCCGTTTGCGCTGTTCGATCCGGCACTGGGCCTGACCTCGGTGATTCCGGACATGGACCCGACCCGGCCGGCCCAGGCCGACCCGGCGCGCCTGCATGACGCCATTCAGCGCTTCGGCGTGACCCAGCTGTTCGGCTCGCCCGCGCTGATGCGGGTGCTGGCGCGGCACGGGCGGCCGTTGCCGACGGTGACCCGGGTGACTTCGGCCGGTGCGCCGGTGCCGCCGGACGTGGTCGCCACCATTCGCAGCCTGTTGCCGGCCGATGCCCAGTTCTGGACGCCGTATGGCGCGACCGAGTGCCTGCCGGTGGCGGTGGTCGAGGCGCGCGAGCTGGAGCGTACGCGCGCGGCCACCGAGGGCGGTGCCGGCACCTGCGTCGGCAGCGTGGTCGTACCGAACGAAGTACGCATCATCGCCATCGACGATGCGCCGCTGCCGGACTGGTCGCAGGCGCGCGTACTGGCCGTGGGCGAGATCGGTGAGATCACCGTGGCCGGGCCGACGGCCACCGACAGTTATTTCAACCGTCCGCAGGCGACGGCGGCGGCGAAGATCAGCGAAACCCTGGCCGATGGCAGCGTTCGCATCGTGCATCGCATGGGCGATGTCGGCTACTTCGATGCGCAGGGACGGCTGTGGTTCTGTGGCCGCAAGACCCATCGCGTGGAAACCGCCCACGGTCCGCTRTACACCGAACAGGTCGAGCCGGTGTTCAACACCGTACCCGGCGTGGCACGCACGGCGCTGGTGGGCGTCGGCGCGGCCGGTGCGCAGGTGCCGGTGCTGTGCGTGGAGCTGCAGCGTGGCCAGTCCGACAGCCCTGCCCTG
>NZ_JBFRFE010000779.1:0-1659 GCF_052114665.1 Stenotrophomonas sp. 2YAF22
CCACTTCACCGTCGGTGCCGCTCTTGAGCACGATGTCGCCGAACTCCTGCTCGCTGCGCAGGCGGCCCTGGGCATTGATCAGGGTCAGGAACTGGCTGTTGGGCATCGGCTCGGCGCCGAGCTGGCCGGCCGAGACCTGCACGTTCTGCTCGCGCATGGCGCGCACAACGTCACTGGCGGTCAGGCCGCGCGCAGCCACCTTGTCCGGGTCCAGCCAGGCGCGCATGGCATAGTCACCACCGCCGAAGATCTGTGCGTCGCCGACGCCCTGGATACGTGCCAGCGCGTCCTTGACGTGCAGGCGGGCGTAGTTGCGCAGGTACAGGGTGTCGTACTTGCCGTTGGGCGAGGTCAGGTGCACCACCATCAGGAAGGTGGGTGACTGCTTCTGGGTGGTCACGCCTTGCCGGCGCACGTCCTCGGGCAGTCGCGCCTGGGCCTGGGCAACACGGTTCTGCACCTTCACCGCCGCTTCGTCCGGGTCGGTGCCCGGGCGGAAGGTGATGGTCATCTGCAGCACGCCGTCGGAACCGGCCACCGACTTGAGGTAGATCATGCCCTCAACGCCGTTGATGGCCTCCTCCAGCGGGGTGGCCACGGTTTCGGCGATCACCTTCGGGTTGGCGCCCGGGTAGACCGTGCGTACGACCACCGACGGCGGCACCACTTCGGGGTACTCACCGATGGGCAGCATCGGAATCGAGATCAGGCCTGCGGCGAAGATCACGATCGACAGCACCGCCGCGAAGATCGGCCTGTCGATGAAGAAACGGGAAAAGTCCATGGAAGAATTCCTGGAAAAGGCCGTCGGCGGGCAACAGCCGCCCTGCCCCTCGCCAATCTGGCGAAGGCAGTGACGGCTGCCGCTGGCACCGGCAGCTAAGCGGGGACGCGGATCAGGAGCCGGCGGATCAGTGGTTCAGTGCGGCAGTTGCATCGCGACCCGGCGCCGGCGCAGCGGTGGGCTGCATCGCCACCGCCTTCGCCTGCACCGGCATACCGGGCATGAAGACCTTCTGCACACCATCGATGATCACCTTGTCACCGGCGGCCAGGCCCTGCTCGACGATGCGCAGGCCTTCGGCGGTGCGGCCGAGGCGGATGTCACGGCGCTGGGCCTTGCCATCCTTGTCGACCACATAGACGTACTTGCGGTCCTGGTCGGTCAGCACGGCCTTGTCGTCGATCAGCATGGCCTGGAACTGGCCGCTGCCGAGCAGCTGCACGCGGGCGAACAGGCCCGGGGTGAACTGGCGATCGGCGTTGTCCAGCAGCGCGCGGACGCGGATGGTGCCGGTGCTGCGGGTCACCTGGTTGTCGAGGAAGTCGACCTTGCCCGAGTGCGGGTAGCCTTCTTCACCGGACAGGCCGATCTTCACCGGCAGCTCGCTGTCGCGCTCGCTCGGGCGCTCGCCCTTGCGCGCCATCTGCGCGTAGCGCAGGAAGGTGCTTTCGTCGGCATCGAAGTACACGAACACGGTATCCAGCGAGACCAGCGTGGTCAGCACGCTGGCGCTGTCGCCAGCGGTGACCAGGTTGCCGGCGGTGACCATCGCCCGGCCGGCACGGCCGTCGATCGGCGCACGCACCTTGGTGAACTCCAGGTTGAGGCGGGCGGCATCCACCGCTGCCTGCGCAGCCTGCACCGCCGCACCGGAC
>NZ_JBFRFE010000780.1:0-1658 GCF_052114665.1 Stenotrophomonas sp. 2YAF22
CCTTCCATGCGTGCGATGCGGCGCGCGGTGGCGGCACCGAGCGAAGACAGCGTGGACAGGCTGGCGGCCAGGGTCCGGCCCTCGTCGGCGTGTCCACGCTGTCTTCGCTCGGTGCCGCCACCGCGCGCCGCATCGCACGCATGGAAGGCGCCGAAGGCGAACTGGCGATCGACGACTGCTGCTGCGCCGACGCCGCACGCCGCCCTGCCGCGCGCGCTCCCGGCGACCTGCCGCTGGTCCGCCTGTGACCTGATTGCGATGGATTGCTTGTCGGCCAGGATGGCCTTTCCACGAAACCTGCAACCCCGAAGGAAGACCCGATGAAGTTCCAGACAGCCAGCGTGATGGTGCTGCTCGCCGCCAGTGGCGCCGCCAGCGCGCAGCCCTCCGACATCGCCCGCGACCATGACAGCATCCTTGCCATGCAGGGGGAGTACACGGTGGATTTCGCCTTCGATGAGACCGTGCTGCTGAAGCCGGGCTACGAGCGCGCGCCGGCCATGCGCAGCGGTGGCAACGAAGTGGTGATCGTGGTCGAGGACACGCCGAAGCGCATCGTGCTGCAGCACCTGCTGCTGGACGAGAAGAGCGGCCACGTGACCAAGCACTGGCGGCAGGACTGGGTGTATGAAGCGCCGAACCGCTTCGAGTTCAGCGCCGACCAGACCTGGCAGGTGCGCACGATCGCGGCCGCAACCAACCAGGGCGCCTGGACCCAGTGCGTGTACGAAGTCAGCGATGCACCGCGCTACTGCGGCACTGGCACGTGGACCTACCTCAACAACGTACCGACCTGGACCAGCGACATCAGCTGGCGGCCGCTGCCACGCCGCGAGTACACCAAGCGCAGCGATTACAACGCGCTGGCCGTGGTCAACCGCCACACCCTGACCCCGAACGGCTGGACCCACGAGCAGTTCAACACCAAGGTGCAGCGCAACGCGGATGGCAGCCAGGTGGAAATCGCCCGCGAATTCGGCTTCAACGACTACATCAGGACCACCGAGGTCGACTTCACCCCGGCGCGCGATTACTGGAAGGCCACCGCCGGTTACTGGAGCAAGGTGCGCCAGCGCTGGGACGGTTTCCTGACCCAGGCCCCGGGCGTGCACCTGAAGACCAAGCTCGACGGCATGGCGATGATCATCCCGTTGTTCACCCAGGCCGAGGACGTGCAGGCCGGCAAGAAGGTGAAGGACAAGCAGATCGACGAAGTCTTCGCCAAGTACGTAAAAAAGGCGCCGAAGGAAGGTTGATCGGCGCGCTGCGGTGCCGGCCTTGCCCGGCACCGTATCCACGCATGGCGTGGATCTACCGGGATCATCGGCACTGCATCCACGCATGACGTGGATCTACTGGGACCATCGGCGCTGCATCCACGCATGGCGTGGATCTACTGGGATCATCGGCGCTGCATCCACGCATGGCGTGGATCTACTGGGGCTCGTTAGTAGATCCACGCCATGCGTGGATGCCTTTGCTTTCACAACGGCGTCAGGCCTCGCGCAATGCCAATGCCGGTGGCGTGTGCAGGATCCGACGGGTGCCCAGCCAACCAGCCAGCAGGCTCAGGCCGATGCCGAGCAGGCCACCCAGCAGCAAGCCCGGCCACGGCGGCAGCAGCGGCAGTTCGAACACCTTCTGCGACACCGCCACGC
>NZ_JBFRFE010000781.1:0-1655 GCF_052114665.1 Stenotrophomonas sp. 2YAF22
GCGCCATGGCCCGCCCTGCTGGCAGCGCTGCAGCGCCTGGCCGATGCGCGTCCGGCCAGCGCGCCGGCTGCCGCCGTACCGCAGGCCGCAGCCACGCCATTGGCCGAAGACCTGCAGGCTGGTCTGGCACCGCTGCTGCAGCTGCTGGTCGCCTCGCAGGAACAGCAGGTGCAGTTGTCGCAGACGTTGGCGGCGTTTGCCGGGTGGGCCCGGCAGCAGGTAACTGCCGATGTGGCAACGACCGACACGCGTCGTCGCCCGCGCGTGCGTCGTGCAGCGACTCCGGAAGAACGTGCGCTGGACGAAGCGCTGATGCGCCACTTCTACGGTGAATCATTGCCGCCGGAAACGGTGGCTGATGACGGCCCACGGCCGCCGCCACTGCCGTGACCTGCGTGCGCACCCTGCCCGAACCCACGCTTCCGGCGCGCGCCGATGTGGCCACGCTGGCAGCGTACGGCAGCCACTTGCTGCAGGTATTGGCCGAGCCTGCACCGTTGCAGGCCGGCGCGGAAGGCGAGGGACTGGTGGCTGCGCTGGCGCGGATCGCATTGGCGTTGCAGGCCAGCGATCCGGCGCGCCTGGGCCGGCAGGAGAGCTGGTGGGGGCGCCTGCTCGGCCGTGACGTTGAACGCCAGGCACAGGCGCAGGGGCTGCAGGCGCAGCTGGGCGTGCTGGCGCTTCAGGCGCGCGAGCAGGCCCAGGGTCTCGCGCAGCGTGTGCAGCAGCGTGCCCGGGCCATCATCGACAACGATGCGGCTGCCGCCGCGTTGGAGGCCTGGGCCACGTTCGGCGCCGCGCAGCTGGCAATGCTGGAAGGAGCCGCGCAGGCCGCTCTGGCGCCGCGCGTGGACCACCTGCAGCGGCTGGCCACGCTGCGACGTATCGAAAGCGGGCAGTGGCAGCTGCTGCAGCAGCAGGATGAGGCCCTGCTGCAGCGCTTCRTCCGCATCCATGATGTCCTGCTGCCGGCCTGGCGCCAGGCCGCATTGGCGCGCCAGGCACAGGCGCAGGCTGCACAGGCCGAGCAGGCAGCCACGCTGCAGGCCCAGATCGACGACGAAGTAGCCGCTGCTCAGGCTAGACTGCCCTGAGCCGGCCGCCGCTGCCGCTTATCCACCGCAAGGACACTGCCCGATGACCCAGGACAGCCAGAACTCCGGCACGCTCGTGCCCGCCACCACGCCCGCCCCTGAACTTGATGACAGCACGTTGAAGGCCCTCGGCCTGGTCCGCGACGACCTGCCGCGCATCGCCGAAATCGGCCGCGAGCTGGAAGACCTGCGTCCGGGCAACCTGCAGATATTCGGTCGTGAAGCCGCCGCTCGGACAACGGCCTTCTCCAGCCAGCTGCTGGATCAGGTGCGCAACCGTGACCTCGACGCCAATGGCGAGAAACTCGGCGAAGTGGTGCGCATCGCGCGCGAGCTCAAGCTGGATGGTTTCTCCCAGCGCTCGAAGGTGCCGTTGATCGGTGGCCTCATCGATCGCCTGCGTTCTTCCAAGGGCGAACTGGTGCAGAAGTTCAGCGATACCAATTCGCAGATCGAACAGCTGCTCGGCGACGTGGGCGCGCAGCAGGCGCTGRTGGGCAAGCGGGTGACCGATTTCGACCGCATGCATGACGTCGTCCGCGAGGAACGTCACGCCCTGGG
>NZ_JBFRFE010000782.1:0-1641 GCF_052114665.1 Stenotrophomonas sp. 2YAF22
GCTGGGGCGGTAGACCTGATGGACCATCTGCTGGGCGCGTACGACGAACTGAAGCGCCGCCTGGTGCGCAAGCTGGGCTCGGAAGAGCTGGCCGGCGACGCGCTGCAGGACACCTGGATGCGCCTGAGCACGCGTCGCGATCGCCTGGACCCGGTACAGAACCCAGCGGCGTACCTGCTGCGCATGGCGATGAACACCGTGATCGACCGCCAGCGCGCCGACCATCGCCTGCTGAGCCTGGAAGAAGTGGATACGTTGATGGACATGGCCGATCCCGGCCCGGGGCCGGCACAGGCGGCCGAGCAGGAGATGGCGCTGGAAGACATGGTCGGCCTGCTGCAGCGGATGCCCGAGCGCCGCCGCCGGATACTGCTGGCGATCCGCGTGGACGGCCTGCAGCAGCGCGATGTGGCCGAGCACCTGGGCGTGTCGTTGCGGCTGGTGCAGCGTGAGCTGAAAGCCGCACAGGATTACCTGGCCGAACGCAGCGGGCAGGGACGGCAGGTGCGGTTCTGAGGCACGGCATCCGTCTACACTTTGACGCCGAGCAGAACCCCGCAGCGTGCGGGGACGGCAAGAGCCCTCATGGACGCTGACGATCAACCGCACCGCCCGCTCGACGCCGTGGAGCGCCAGGCCCACGCGTGGGTGGTACGGTTGACCTCGGGCGAAGCCACTGCGGCCGATGCCAGGAAATTCCGCCAATGGTGCGAGGCCGATCCCGGCCATCGGCACGCCTTTGCGCGCGCGAAACGGCAATGGGAACAGGTACGCCTGGCCGGTGAGCAGCTGTCTGCCGCTGCGCGCCAGCCGCAGCCTGCAACCCCGGCACAACGCTGGAGCCGGCGCGCATTCCTGGGTGCGGCCGTGGCGGCACCTGCGAGCCTGGCCGTGGTGGCTGCGCTGCACCCGCCACTGGGCCTGTGGCCTTCGGTGACGGCGATGACCGCCGATTTCCATACCGGTACCGGCGAGCGGCTGCAGATTGCGCCGACGCCGCACCTAAAGATCGAACTGGATACGCAGAGCAGCCTGCGCCGGCGCAGTGATGCCCAGGGTGAAGGCTTCGAGCTGGTGCAGGGACAGGCGGCGATCGAGGCCGCTGCGGGAGCGCGCCTGGCGCTGTTCGCCGGGCCGGGTTGCCTGGTGGCCGACGAGGGCGCAGCACGCCTGGATGTGCGCAATACCGATGGCCAGGTGCGCGTGACCTGCCTGCGCGGCAGCGTGCGCATCGAGCATCCGCAAGGTCGCCTGCAGCTGCAGGCCGGCCAGCAGACGGTGTATGACGAGCGCCTCAGTGGTGTGGTGGCCGAAGCCGTGGCGGCCGAAGTCAGCGCCTGGACCGAAGGCATGCTGGTGTTCCGCCGCGCGCCACTGCGTGAGGTGGTGGCCGAGATCAACCGCTACCGGCGCGGCAAGGTGCTGCTGGGCGAATCCGCATTGGCGCGGGCGCCGGTCAGTGGTCGCTTCCGCATTGATGATCCGGATGCCGCACTGGAGCAGCTCGGGCAGACGCTGTCACTCGGCCTGCGTCGCTTTCCCGGTGGAATTGCCGTCTTGGGGTAAGACCCTGGCTGCGCGCGACGCGCACGCCCGCTGCATGCATGGAGAGGCCAAGGATGCGCAACGAGACCATCGGTG
>NZ_JBFRFE010000783.1:0-1636 GCF_052114665.1 Stenotrophomonas sp. 2YAF22
CTGCTGGACCCGATGTGCGGCAGCGGCACCCTGCTGATCGAAGGCGCGCTGATGGCGGCCGATGTCGCCCCCGGCCTGATGCGCCATGGCAGCCTGCCGCCGAGCCGCTGGCTGGGCTTCGACAAGGCCGCCTGGAAAACCATCCAGAGCGAAGCACGTGATCGCGAAGCGGCCGGCCTTGCCGCGCTGAAGCCGGTCATCCACGGCAGCGACATCGACCCGGTGGCGATCCAGGCCGCGCGCGAGAACGCCGAAGTTGCCGGCGTCGCCCATGCCATCCGCTTCACCCGCACCGATGTGGCTGACCTGCCCACCCCGGAGCAGGAGATCGGTGCGGTGGTCTGCAACCCGCCGTATGACGAGCGCCTGGCCGCCGATCCGGCGCTGTACCGCAAGCTGGGCAATGCCCTGCAGAAGGCCGTGCCGCAGTGGCGCGCCAGCCTGCTGTGCGGCAATGACGAACTGGCCTTCGCCACCGGCCTGCGTGCGGGCAAGAAGTACCAGATGTTCAATGGTGCGCTGGAATGCGCACTGATCGTCTGCGATCCGATCGCCGTGCYGGGCCGTGACCCGGCACAGGTGCGCGAGCTGAGCGAAGGCGCGCAGATGGTGGCCAACCGCCTGCGCAAGAACCTGAAGAAGTTCAAGAGCTGGCGCGCGCGCGAAGGCATCACCTGTTTCCGCGCCTACGATGCCGACCTGCCGGAATACGCAGCGGCCATCGACGTGTACGAGGAAGATGGCGGCCAGCGCCGCACGTTCCTGCATGTACAGGAATACGCTGCACCCGCTGCGATTCCCGAGAACGACGTGCGCCGCCGCCGCAATGAACTGCTGGCCGCTGCGCGCGAGGTGTTCGGCGTGCCGCCGGAACAGGTATCGATGAAATCGCGTGAACGTGGCAAGGGCGGCAGCAAGTACGGCCGTTTCGAGCAGCGCGATGAGTTCCTCGTGGTACGCGAGAACAACGCGCTGCTGCAGGTGAACCTGTTCGACTATCTCGATACCGGTCTGTTCCTCGACCATCGCCCGCTGCGCCGGCTGATGGCCGAGCAGGCGCGCGGCAAGCGCTTCCTCAACCTGTTCTGCTACACCGGCGTGGCCAGCGTGCAGGCGGCGGTGGCCGGTGCGGCCAGCACCACCAGCGTCGACCTGTCGGCCACCTACCTGYAGTGGTGCTACGACAACCTGGCCTTGAACGGGCAGGGCGGCAATCAGCACCTGCTGGTGCAGGCCGATGCGATGGCATGGCTGGAAGGTGATCGCGGCCAGTACGACGTGATCTTCTGCGACCCGCCGACGTTCTCCAACTCGGCCCGCGCCGAGGACTTCGACGTACAGCGCGAACAGGTGAAGATGCTGCGTGCGGCCGTCGCGCGACTGGCGCCGGGTGGCGTGCTGTACTTCTCCAACAACTTCCGCCGCTTCAAGCTGGAAGAGAACGCCATCGCCGAATTCGCCCAGTGCCGCGAGATCAGCGCCAGCACCATCGGCCCGGATTTCGAGCGCAACGCGCGCATCCATCGTGCGTGGGAGCTGAAGCGCTTGGCGTGACGCGGTAGTGCCGGCCGCTGGCCGGCAACTACGGAGACTGCGGCGGAGGTTCATGGGGTTGCCGGCCAGCGGCCGGCACTAC
>NZ_JBFRFE010000784.1:0-1633 GCF_052114665.1 Stenotrophomonas sp. 2YAF22
CGGGCGAGCTGTTGTACTGGATCACGCCCATCGCCACGTGGTGGTTGGTCAGCAGCAGGCCATCGGCCGACACGAACGAGCCGGTGCCACCGCCGGCACGCACGACCGCACTCAGCGGCGGCGCGGTCACGTTGGCCAAGTCGGCCGGGTTGCCCTTGAAGCCAGCCGCCTGCAGCGGCTTGGCCAGCTCCGGCAGCTGGGTCGGCATCCACATGCCTTCATCGGCGTGGGCGCCAGCGGCGAGGGTCAGGCCCAGGGCCAGGGCGGTGGGGAGGGCTTTGCGTGGCGACATGAGGCAATCCGGTACGACAGAACAGCCCGGGACCATAGCCGCTGGGGCCGGATGGGGCAACGGCCGATGGTTGGGTATGCGTGCACGGTAGTGCCGGCCGCTGGCCGGCAACCCACCGAATTCGGGATACGGTGCAGTTGCCGGCCAGCGGCCGGCACTACCACACCGTTATTTTTCCCGCCGCCAGTTCAACGAGCCACGGTTTTCCACCGTGCTCGATTCCACTTCCACGTCGAAGCCGCGGCGCAGCAGGTACTTCAGGGTGATCACCGAACCGGCGCCCACCAGCGACACGCCGTAGCCCACGTACAGCTTGGGTGAGATGAACTTGCCGACGCCGATGACCGAACCGCCCAGCGCGCGCGACTGGCTGACGCCGGCATCGTCCAGGCCGAGCTTGGCACCCAGCTGCGAAGCCAGCAGGCCGCTGCCGGCCGACAGCGCGGCGGATGCGGCGTTCACCTGCTGGGTCTGGTCGCTGCTGGCACCGGTCAGGCTGCGCCCCAGCACCAGGTAACCCAGTGCTTCGGACTGCGACATCGCCGGATCGGACCAGACATCGGCACGTGGCTGCTGCGCGCGCCCGGTCACGTCGATGCCGGCGGTGACATCACCGATCCGGCGCTCGGCGCGGATGTTGATGCGCGGGTCGGACACCGCGTTGTAGTTCCAGTTGAGGTTGCCGCGGGTGATGGTCAGGTCCTGGCCATAGGCCTTGTAGCGGCCGCTGACTTCCAGGCCGCCGTTGGCGGTCATCTCGCGGCCGGGCTTGGCCCAGACCTGCATCTTGCCGGTCAGCGCGCCCTTCAGGCCGAAGCCGGTCATCTTGACCTTGTCACCCAGGCTGACAGTCAGCTCCATGTCCAGCGGTGAGGTACGCGACTCTTCCGGATCGGCCGGGTCCAGCACCACCACGTCTTCGGACACCGAGGTGCCACGGTCCAGGCGTTCCAGATCGATGTCGGCCTCGGGCACGTGCACCGTTCCACGCAGCTCCATCGCGGCCTTGGCCAGAGTGAAGTCCAGATTGGGATTGGCGACGATGCGCAGTTCGCTGGTGTTGGACAGCAGCACATTCTCGCCGTGGATCTTCAGCTGCAGCGGCTGTGCATCGCCGAACCAGGACAGGCCGCCGTCGACATACAGCGTGCCCTTGCCCGAATTGGCCTGCGCGGTGATCTTGGCCGAGCCATCAGGCTGAGCAACGAAGCTGCCCTTGCCCTGGTCGAAGGTCAGGCCCAGCGCCGGGAACTCGCCCTTGAAGTTGCTCAGCTGCGCATCACCGCCCAGCGAGGGCTGGCCGCGCGTGCCACGCAGGCTCACGTGGCCTTCGATCAGGCC
>NZ_JBFRFE010000785.1:0-1630 GCF_052114665.1 Stenotrophomonas sp. 2YAF22
GGGACAGGAAGTAGTCCAGTGCCGACTGTGCCTCCTGGAAGGTCTGGCGCTCGCGCGAATGGAACTCGCCGATACCACCGACGAGGCTGGCGACGGCCGTCAGCACGATCAGGATGCTGATCAGTCCGCCACCACCGAACAGCAGGCGTCGCTGCAGCCTGCGCAGGGCATCTATCTGGTTGATGGGCGCTGCAGGCGCGGCCGGATGCATGGTGATTCCCCTTGAATGATGTCGTGCGGTGGCGCCCGCGATGAATCTAGTCCAAGCCCTGCCCGACCGCCAGCAGCCGCTGCTCCGGCAAGGCTGGTGCCAGCAGCGCCTGCAGCAGTGACTCGCCGGAATAGCAGGATACCCGCCAGGTGACTCCCCGCCGTTGCGCGCGCAGGGGGCCATCAGCACTCACCCGCACCACGCACCGCCCGTCCTCGCCCAGAACCGGCAGTTCCCGCCCCGGCCCCCGCTCGAACAGCACCAGCGGCGTGGCCGCATCGACATGGTGCTGGGCCAGCAGAGCGGGATCCTCAATCACCTGCACATGGGCGCCCCATGCCTGCAGGCGCCGGCTCAGTTCATCACTCCAACCGGCGGCGGCCGAGGCGAGTAGCACGCTGCGTCCTGCAAGCGGCCGAGGCGACGCGCCAGCCACGCGTTCCACCGGCACGCCAAAGGTAAACACACTGCCCACGGCGGGCGTACTGCGCGCATGGATCTCCCCGCCCATCCGCAGGCACAGTTCCCGGCACAGCGACAGCCCCAACCCGGATCCGCCGAAGCGGCTGATGATGCTGGCATCGGCCTGCACATAAGGCTGGAACAGACGCTCCAGCTGCGACGGGCTCAGGCCGATGCCGGAGTCAGCCACCTCCATCTGCAGCATCAGGGTCTCGCCCTGTACATCCACCCGCACCCGCAGCGCGATGCGGCCGGAAAGGGTGAACTTCACCGCGTTGCTGACCAGGTTGCGCAGTACCTGCTCGATCCGCGCCTGCGGGCCTTCCACCTGGGCAGGCACTGCCGCATCCACCGACAGGTCCATCACCAGCCCCTTGGCCTCGGCCAGCGGCGAGAACAGCACGGCAACCCGCTCCAGCAGGACGATCGGCTCGAACGTTTCGGCCTGCAGCTCCAGCTGGCCGGCTTCGGCACGGGAGAAATCCAGCACGTCGTTGATGATCTGCAGCAGCGAGTCGGCCGATTGGTTGATGCGGCGCAGTCGGGCCTGCTGATCCTCATCGAGCGAGGAACGGCCAAGCAGTTCGAGGTGCCCAAGGATGCCGTGCAGCGGCGTGCGGATTTCGTGGCTCATCGTCGCCAGGAAGATGCCCTTTGCGCGGCTTGCCGCTTCGGCGGCCTGGCGTGCCTGCGCCTGCTGCTGCTCCAGCTCCACGCGCGCGCTGAGATCGCGCAGCGCGCACAGCAGTACGCTGCGCCCCTGGTAGGTGGCGCCCACGGCACCGACCAGCAGTTGCCGGCCGGGCGATTTGTCATTGGCAGGAACAGGCAGCTCGAACTCCACCGGCGCCTGGAACACGCCGGTCCCGGACTCGTGTTCGGACGCCAGCTGCACCAGTTGCAGGTACAGCGGTACGCCACTGCGCTCGGCCGCCGCGGCATAGTGGCGCATCTGCC
>NZ_JBFRFE010000786.1:0-1630 GCF_052114665.1 Stenotrophomonas sp. 2YAF22
TCACCAGAGTGTAACGTGGTCGTGACATCGCGGCGCAGCCTGGGCGCGCGTCATCCACGCGTGGCGTGGATCTACCCTCTTGCCGCCGCCAAGCACTGCGGGTCAGCGCGACGCGCGGTCCAGCCAACAGGCCAAGCCCTGTGCGTTGAGTTCGATATCCATCGCCATCACCTCGGTCACTGTGGCCAGGTCCAGTGCGCAGCCATGCTGCTGTGCACGCTCCAGGTACAGCGCCTGCAGCGCGGCCAGCAGGCAGCGATGACGGTCGGGACGTCCGTCGCACTGGCGGCCGATGGCCGCCATCGCATCGATCTGTTCGAACAGATCTTCGGCCAGCTTTTCGACCTGTTCGACACGACCGTAATGGGTCAGGTACATCGCCTGCGGTGCGTAACCGAGCATGCGCTGGATCGACGCCTTCATCGCTTCCGGGTCGAACTGCACCGGCGATGAGGTGGGGAAGATGAAAGCGCCCTGCGCGCTGTCCAGCTCGCGGTAGGAGATACCGAAGGTATCGCCGGTGAACCAGCTGCGGCTGCGCCCATCCCACACGCAGTAGTGGTGCAGCGCGTGCCCCGGGGTATGCAGCAGCACCAGCTCGCGGCCGGCCAGGTCGATGCGCTGGCCGTCGTCAGCCACCACCACGCGCTGCTCGGGAATCGCTTCGATGCGGCCATAGCTGCGCGCGATTTCCTCGGCGCCATAGACGGCGGTGGCCCCGGCGATCAATCGGGTCGGATCGATCATGTGCGGTGCGCCGCGCGGATGCAGCACTGCACGCGCATTCGGCAGCTGCTGCATCAGCAGGCCAGCGCCACCGGCATGATCCAGGTGCACGTGGGTCAGCAGCAGCCAGTCCACCGCCTCCACGCCCAGCCCGTTGTCGGTCAAGGCCTGCAGCATCGCCGGCACCGACAGGCCGGTACCGCAGTCGACGAACGCGGCACGACCGTTTTCGATGATCAGGTAAGCGGCATCGAAATCCGGCCGTTGGAAACCGGTATCGATGGTGTGGATGCTGGGATCGGCGGTCATCGACGCGCACCTGGCAGGATCGGGAACAGATGCCCATGGTAGGCGCGCCGGCATGGCGTGATCGATGCGGCTTTGGTCGGATGGAGCCGGCCGCTGGCCGGCAACCCCGGGTTAGCCAGTTGAATGCAGTTGCCGGCCAGCGGCCGGCACTACCGATCAGCTGCAGCGCAAAGCGAATCGCGGCCGCAGCAGCAGCGCCAGTACCAGCACCGCCAGGAACGCGCCATAGGCATACAGCACCGCCAGCACCTGCGGCCAGATCGGTCCGGCGCCCGGCTGTACCAGACCGATGTGGTGGCCCCACAGCATCGCCACGATGCTCAGGGCGAGCGCCAGCGCCAGGATGGCGCCATCGAACAGGCGTCGCCGCGCGGTACGCGGCTGGCGCGGAAACAGCCAGTACAAGCTGCCCAGCAGGATGAACCAGGGCAGGAACAGCAGCAGCGACAACCAGGCCATTGCAGACTCCATGTCATCGCGCCGAAGGCGCGCGCACATCATGCCATGGCCGCTGTTCCCGGGTAGTGCCGGCCGCTGGCCGGCATCCCCAGGCGCGCCGGGTGATTGCAGTTGCCGGCCAGCGGCCGGCACTACC
>NZ_JBFRFE010000787.1:0-1624 GCF_052114665.1 Stenotrophomonas sp. 2YAF22
CGTCATGGCGCAACGACTCCAGTACCACCATCAGCACGTTCGGCCGCTGGTGGCTCTGGCAGCGCAGGGGTTGCAACGGATAATTCAGCTGGGCATGGCGCGGATCGGGCAGGCCGACCTGGTGCTGGCTGACCACGCCGAAGCGACGCATCGCGCTCTTGGCGGTGATCGGCTGCGCCCATGGCAGGTAGTTCCATTGGCTGATCACTGCGCGTTCGCCGAGCGCGTCGTAGTAGGCAGTGGCGACCTGGCCGCCGCCCATCAGCAGGGCAACCACCGCCCAGGCCTGCAGTACCCGCCGCCGACGCGGCGCTGCGGGCAGCAGCTTCCAGCACGCCCAGGCCAGCAGGCCCTGCGCGGCGAAGATTGCCGACACCAGAGCCGTCACCTGCAGCCAGGTCTTCCAGGACAGGCTCACCTGATCCTGCAGGGCGCCGCCGAACACCATGTTGGCGACCATCGCGTTGAGGTGGAAGCGATACAGCGCGAAGACCTTGGCATCCACCAGCAGCAGGCACAGCCACAGACCCTGGCAGATCACCGCCGAGACGCTCAACGCGCGCGCGCTGCGCGGCCACAGGCCGATGGCCAGTGGTAGCAGGCCGGCCAGTGCACCGAACGCGAGCAGGTGGCCTGGCAGGGCGAACGCCAGGTAGGCCAGGCCGAGTGTGCCGCCAGGGTTGTCGCGCAGCGGCACGTTGCCCAGCGCGATGAACGCGGCAAGCACCGCGTTGGCCGCGATGAACAGCGACCACCAAGCCAGCCTGCGCCAGCGTCGGGCGGGCCCGGGAAGAACGGCGGCGGTGGCGTCGGGCAGAGCGGCGTCCATGGGAGAGGCGGGTTCAAGTGGGCAGCAAGGGCGTTTCCCGGCGTGACGAAGTCGTTAAACCGCGCGCGGGTGGCGCATTGTATCGGTTTGTTTCAGTGTGTCGGTGGCATGCCCCGATCTATCTGTCACAATGTTCAGATCGGTCGCCATGACATGGCGGGCCCGTACCGACTCAACGACRAGCCAGGAACCGCTGTGAGCCAGATCCCCACCCTCGACATCACCCGTTTCGACAGTGACCGCGACGCCTTCGTGGCCGAGCTGGGGGCGGCGTACCGCCAATGGGGATTCGCGGGTATCCGCAACCACGGCATCCCGCAGGCCGACATCGACGCGGCCTACGACGTCTTCAAGGCCTTCTTCGCACTGCCTGATGAGACCAAGCGCAAGTACCACGTGGCAGGCAGCGGCGGCGCCCGTGGCTATACCCCGTTCGGTGTGGAGACCGCCAAGGGCTCCAAGCACTTCGACCTGAAGGAGTTCTGGCACATCGGCCGCGAGATCGCCGACGACTCCAAGTACCGGGAAGTGATGGCGCCGAACCTGTGGCCGTCCGAGGTCGAGGGTTTCCGCGAGCGCGGTTACGGCCTGTACCAGGCGTTGGACAACCTCGGTTCGCGCGTGCTTTCGGCCCTGGCCCTGCACATCGGCCTGCCGGAGCACTTCTTCGCCGACAAGACCAATTTCGGCAATTCGATCCTGCGCCCGATCCATTACCCGCCGATCACCACCGACGACATTCCGAACGTGCGTGCCGGTGYGCATGGCGACATCAACTTCATCACGCTGCTGGTC
>NZ_JBFRFE010000788.1:0-1613 GCF_052114665.1 Stenotrophomonas sp. 2YAF22
CCTGGGTGACAAGACGCCGCCGTACGACGCCTCGTTCCCGGGCATCCGCGCGCCGTACGACTTCAGCCAGTACGACCTGCGTGGCCGCTACTTCACGCTGGGCTTCGACTACCGCTTCTGATCCACCCGCCGCGGCCGGCCACCCTGTGTGGCCGGCCGTGTTGCCATGTTCCAGGGGAGTCACCGTGTCCTTCCACCGCCGTGCCGTTTTCCCGTTGTTGCTCGCCGTCGCCACCGCCGTATCGTTGCCGCCTGCGGTACATGCGCAGAGCGCCTATTTCTTCCCGCAGACCACCGATGCCGCGGCATTCGATACCGCCATTCCCACGCCGGAGCAGTTCCTCGGCTATCCGATCGGCAGCCGCTACACCCGCCATGACCAGCTGGTCGCTTACTTCCAGGAGCTGGCCAAGCACTCGGACAAGATCAGCGTGCGCGAGATCGGCCGCAGCTATGAGGGCCGACCGCTGCTGATCGCCACGGTCACTGCTGCAGGCAACCACGCGCGGCTGGAACAGATCCGCCAGCAGCACGCGACCCTGGCCGACCCGGCGCAGCCGCGCAGCGCTGCCGGTGACAGCCCGGTGGTGGTGTGGCTGGGCTACAGCGTGCACGGCAACGAGACTTCCAGTGGCGAAGCGGCGATGCTGACCGCCTACTACCTGGTGGCCAACCGCAGCGCGGAAACGCAGCAGTGGCTGCAGCAGGCAGTGGTGCTGTTCGACCCGGCGCAGAATCCCGACGGCCGCGATCGCGCCGCCAACTGGCACAACGCCTGGGCGTCCGATCCGGCCTCGGCCGATCCGGCCGACAAGGAACACGTCGAACCGTTCCCGCAGGGCCGTACCAACCACTACTTCACCGATCTCAACCGCGATTGGCTGGCACTGACGCAGCAGGATTCGCGGCCGAAGGTGGCGCAGTTCCACCAGTGGTACCCGAACGTGCAGATCGACTTCCACGAGATGGGCAAGGACAGCACGTACTACTTCGAGCCATCGCCGAAGAGCATGCATAGTCCGTTGATCCCGGCAGCGTCGTACGAGTTCAACAAGACCCTGGCCAAGTACCACGCCCAGGCGCTCGATGCGCTGGGTTCGCTGTACTACACCGGTGAGAATTTCGACAATTTCTCGCCCGTGTACGGCTCGACCTATCCGGATTTCCACGGCGCGGTCGGCGTCACCGTGGAGCAGGCCAGCTCGCGCGGTCGCGTGCAGGAATCGGTGAATGGCCTGCTGACGTTCCCGTTCACCATCCGCAACCAGGTTGCCACCGGCTTGGGCACGGTGCGCGGTGCGGTGACCGAGCGCAGCGCCCTGTTCGATCTGCAGAAGAGTTTCTTCCAGAGCGCGCTGAAGCAGGCCGCACAACAGCCGGTGAAGAGCTTCGTGTTCGGCGACGCGCATGATCCGGCATTGACCCGACGCCTGCTGGAACTGCTGTTGCTGCACAGGATTGAAGTGCATGCACTGGACCGCGCCGTCAGCGTAGATGGCCAGCGTTTCGAAGCGGGCAGCGCCTACGTGGTGCCGGTGCAGCAGGCGCAGTTCCGCCTGGTCCATTCGATCTTCGCCGAGACCCCGCCGATCAAGGGCGACGTGTTCTACGGC
>NZ_JBFRFE010000789.1:0-1608 GCF_052114665.1 Stenotrophomonas sp. 2YAF22
GGGTATCGGCCAGGATGCCGCGCAGCAGACGCACTTCCTGCTCGCTTGGCTCACTGCGCAGGAACAGACGGCGCAGCTTGCGCATCGCCGACTCGGGCGCGCGCCCCTTGTGGAAATCGATCTCGTCCAGAGTCTCGCCAAGTTGGGCGAAGAAGCTCTCCATCTGATCGTGGCTGGCAGCCTGCTCGCGGTTGTCCGGCTCGGTCGCGGCCACCGGCTGTGCGCCCAGCAGCTGCATGCGCACTTCATAGGCCAGCACCTGCACTGCGGCGGCCAGGTTGAGCGAGCTGAACTCCGGGTCGGACGGAATGTGCACGGCGGCATGGCACAGCTGCAGTTCCTCGTTGGTCAGGCCGGTACGCTCGCGACCGAACACCAGCGCCACCTCGGCACCCTCGCTGGCCTTGGCCACTGCGCGGGCGGCGGCATCTGCCGGCAGGAACTCCTCCAGCTGGATCCGGCGCGCACGCGCTGTGCACCCCAGCACGAAGCGGCAGTCGGCCACGGCTTCGGCCAAGGTGGCCACCACCGGCGCGTCGCCGAGCACGTCCTCGGCGCCGGCCGAGCGCCGGAAGGCCTCTTCATCAAGCGGCTTCTCCGGCGCCACCAGGACCAGGCGGGCCAGGCCCATGGTCTTCAGGGCACGGGCGGCGGCCCCCATGTTGCCGGGGTGTTGGGTCCCGACCAGGACGAATCGGAGGCGGGTGGCGACAGGAAACTGGGACATGAACAGGGAAAATGTCGAGCTGGACGAAGACCAATGGTAAACTGTGCGGCCGGCCACTGCGCCGGACCCGCTCTTTTCCCCCGCCAGCCCTTCTCTTCTGCCCTTCCGGGAGCCCATGCCATGCAGAAACCCGCCGTAACCGTCATGGTCAAGGCCGCCCGCCTCGCCGGCAACGTCCTCTTGCGCAACATCAACAAGCTCGAGGCACTGAATGTAGTCCAGAAGGGCCGCATGGACTACGCCAGCGAAGTCGACGCGGACGCGGAAAAGGTGATCGTCAAGGAACTCAAGCGCGCTTACCCCGAGTACGGCATCTTCGGTGAAGAAGGTGGCGTGCAGAGCGAGCGTCGCCACATGTGGGTCATCGACCCGCTGGACGGCACCAGCAACTACCTGCGCGGCGTGCCGCACTACTGCGTGTCGATCGCCCTGGTCGAGAACGGCGAGCCGACCGACGCGGTGATCTTCGACCCGCTGCGCAATGAACTGTTCACCGCCAGCCGTGGTGCCGGCGCCGTGCTCAACGACCGCCGCATCCGCGTGGCCGACCGCAAGGATCTGGAAGGCACCATGATCCACACCGGTTTTGCCCCGCGCGAGCGTGCCCGCGCCAGTGCGCAGCTGAAGTCGGTGGACGCCCTGCTGGTGCACGCCGAGGACATCCGCCGCTCGGGTTCGGCCGCGCTGGACCTGGCCTACGTGGCCTGTGGCCGCGCCGACGCCTACTTCGAGGCCGGCGTGAAGGCCTGGGACATCGCTGCCGGCGTGCTGCTGGTGCGCGAAGCCGGTGGCAAGGTCTGCGACTTCAAGGGCGCGACCCCGGCCCGCATGGACAACCGTGGCCCGGACACCCAGCAGATCGTGGCCGGCAACCTGAAGGT
>NZ_JBFRFE010000790.1:0-1607 GCF_052114665.1 Stenotrophomonas sp. 2YAF22
GTGTTCTTGCGGGTACCCCATCCGAATTTGGTGCGCTTGCGCTTACCGGCACGGTTGATGGTGTTGATCGATTCGACCTTGACGGAGAAAATCTTCTCCACGGCCAGCTTGATCTCGGTCTTGTTCGAGCGGGGGTCCACCAGGAAGGTGTACTTGCCCTCGTCGATCAGGCCGTAGCTCTTTTCCGAGACGACGGGTGCAAGCACGACGTCGCGCGGGTCTTTGATGGTGGCTGCGCTCACTTGGCATCCTCCTCGTTCTTTGCAGCCTTGTCAGCAACGAATGCTTCGTAGGCAGCCTTGGTGAAGACTACGTCGTCAGAAACGAGCACGTCGTAGGTGTTCAGCTGGTCTGCGTACAGAACGTGAACATCCTGGAGGTTGCGCACGGAGAGTGCAGCAACATCGTTGGCGCGGTCGATGACAACGAGCAGGTTCTTGCGCTCGGAGACGCCACGCAGCGTTGCCAGTGCTTCACGGGCGGACGGCTTGGTGCCGGCGACCAGTTCAGCGATGACGTGGATGCGGCCGTTACGGGCGCGGTCAGAGAGTGCGCCGCGCAGTGCAGCAGCAATCATCTTCTTGGGGGTGCGCTGGCTGTAGTCACGCGGCGTCGGGCCGTGGACAACGCCACCACCGGTCATGTGAGGAGCACGGATTGAACCCTGACGGGCGCGGCCGGTGCCCTTCTGCTTGAACGGCTTGCGACCTGCACCGGAAACCTCGGCGCGGGTCTTGGTCTTGTGGGTACCCTGGCGAGCAGCAGCGAGCTGTGCAACGACGACCTGGTGCAGCAGCGGCACGTTGGTCTGTACGTCGAAGATCTCTGCGGGCAGGTCAACCTTGACAGTGCTAGTCATTGAACTAGGCTCCCTTCACGGCGGTGCGTACGAGTACGACCTGGCCGCGGGCGCCGGGGACGGCACCCTTGATCAGGAGCAGCGACTTCTCGACGTCAACCGCGTGGACCGTGAGGTTCAGCGTGGTGTGACGAACGGCGCCCATGCGGCCGGCCATTTTCATGCCCTTGAAGACGCGGCTCGGGGTGGATGCGCCACCGATTGAACCGGGCTTACGGTGGTTCTTGTGGGCACCGTGGGAAGCTCCAACGCCGTGGAAGCCGTGACGCTTCATAACACCGGCGAAGCCCTTACCCTTGGTGGTGCCAACGACGTCGATCTTCTGGCCGGCTTCGAAGAGCTCAACGGAGAGCTCCTGGCCCAGCTCGTAAGAGTCAGCATCTGCAGTGCGCAGTTCTACGACGTGGCGGCGAGGCGTGACGCCTGCCTTTTCAAAGTGACCAGCCAGCGGCTTGGTGACCTTGCGGGGGTCGATCTGGCCGTAGCCGATCTGAACGGCGACGTAGCCATCAGTCTCTGCGTTGCGCAGCTGGGTGATGACGTTTGAGTCAGCCTGGACCACAGTGACGGGGATGAGCTTGTTGTTCTCGTCCCAGACCTGGGTCATGCCGAGCTTCGTGCCCAGCAGGCCCTTTACGTTACGGGTTGCGGTCATAGTCTCTCAGCACCTCCCTACAGCTTGATTTCGATGTTCACGTCGGCCGGCAGGTCGAGACGCATGAGCGAGTCAACAGCCTTGGGCGTGGGA
>NZ_JBFRFE010000791.1:0-1606 GCF_052114665.1 Stenotrophomonas sp. 2YAF22
GATTCGTCGCCCTGGCCGACGAGGTGCACGAGTTCGAATCCTTCCATTTCGATGCGCCGCTGCTGTGGCAGATGCACGGCCTGCATTCGCCGTGGCTGGACCACGTGTTCGTGCTGCTGTCGAAGCTGGGCTACGAGTGGTTCCTGATCCCGGCCGATGTGCTGATTGTCGGTGCACTGGCCTGGCACCGGCGTTGGCGTGAAGCGACCTTCGTGGCGGTGAGCTTCGTAGGGTCGGCGCTGCTCAACATGGGCAGCAAGCACTTCTTCCAGCGCGACCGGCCCAGCCTGTGGGAATCGATCGCGCCGGAATCCACGTTCAGTTTCCCCAGCGGCCACGCGATGGGCTCGATGACCCTGGCGGTCACCCTGGTGCTGCTGGCCTGGAATACCCGCTGGCGCTGGCCGGTGCTGCTGCTGGCGCCGTCGTTCAGCCTGCTGGTAAGCGTTTCCCGGGTCTATCTGGGGGTGCATTACCCCTCCGACATTTTGGCCGGGTGGTGTGCCGCGCTGGTTTGGGTGGTAGGGTGCTATCTGGTCATGTTCAGCCGCCGTCATCCATGGCGACGGCACGGTTCGCCGCCAGCGACGGCCAGCGAAGCGATCACGCAAGGGGAGTGACGTGGATGCCCTCCCAAGGGCGTCTACCTGAGGGACGGGTTGTTTCGTTGTAACGGGTTCTGCAGGGCAAGGGGCACGATCAGGCGTGAAGAATGTGATGCGCAAGGCAGAACGCCGGAATCGCGCAACATCCGCGCTTGCAGTGGTCAGGTGCTCCTGCCTAGGTTGACCCGTATTGGCCGCATTCGAAGAGGTACGTGAATGACGATTCGAGTCTACCTGGTGGATGACCATGCGTTGGTCCGCACCGGGATGAAAATGATACTGTCGAGTGAAACCGACATTGAAGTGGTGGGCGAGGCCGAAACGGGCGAAGACGCGCTGCCAGCGATCCGCCAGCTGCAACCGGACGTGGTGCTGTGTGATCTGCACCTGCCCGGCGTGAGCGGGATGGAAGTGACCGAGCGCATCGTCCGTGGCCACCGCAGCACGCGGGTGGTGATCGTGTCGGTGCTGGAAGACGGTCCGCTGCCCAAGCGCCTGCTCGAAGCCGGCGCCGCCGGTTACATCGGCAAGGGCTGTGATGCGCAGGAACTGCTGCGTGCGGTGCGCGACGTTGCCGCCGGACGGCGCTACCTGGGCACGAGCATCGCGCAGAACCTGGCGTTGTCCACCGTGGAAGGCAACGGCTCGCCGTTCGACAACCTGTCGCCGCGTGAGCTGGAAGTGGCGTTGCTGCTGACCCAGGGCCTGCGCCAGGAAGATATCGCCCGTCGTCTAAGCCTGAGCGCGAAGACGGTCAACACGCACAAGGCGCGGTTGTTCGAGAAGATGGGAATCCACGACAACATCGCGTTGGCGCGGATGGCCAGCCAGTACGGGCTGGTGGATCCGGCACGTCCGCTGTAAGGGTTTCGGCCAACGGCTGAGCCCCTCGCGGTGGTGCGACGGGATTCGTGGGGTTGGCCGGACGGATGGGCTGCGCAGGGGACGCTGCAAGTACGTCCATGTAAGCTCGGTCGCCGCATCCATGCGGCTCACGCCCC
>NZ_JBFRFE010000792.1:0-1602 GCF_052114665.1 Stenotrophomonas sp. 2YAF22
ACCTGGGGTGGCTTCCCGATGCTGTATTCCGATGGCTCGCCCACCGGCTACGACGAATCGTTCAACGCGAGCCCGAAGTGGACCTACTGGGACACCACCAGCAAGCGCGCCTTCGCCACCCTGCAGCACGCCTTCAGCAACGGCTGGAAGTTCAAGGTCGGTGCCACCCACGATGAGACCCGGGCCGACGACAAGCTGTTCTACCCGGCCTACAACGACTGGGCCACCGGCGCGTCGAACTTCGACAAGACCACCGGCGCCGGCATCTCGCCGTCAGCGGGCTTCTACAACACCGAGCGCAAGGTCACCGGCGTTGATGGCTACGTTGACGGTCCGTTCCAGTTGTTCGGCCGCGAGCACCAGTTCATGGCCGGCCTGAGCTACAACAAGCGCGAGTACGCCAACTACGGCGACTACCAGGTCGGCGGCGTCGGCCAGACCTGGAACCCGTTCACCAGCTACCTGAACTGGACCGGCAACATCAGTGAGCCGAACTGGAACCCGCTGGCACTGGCCAGCGAAGGCACCATCACCCAGAAGGCCGGCTACGCCGCTGCACGCCTGTCGCTGGCTGACCCGCTGAAGCTGATCATTGGCGCCCGCTACACCGACTGGAAGAGCGAAGGCGAAGGCGCCGACCGCGCACACAAGGTCACCACGCCGTATGCCGGCCTGGTGTTCGACATCAACGACACTTACTCGACCTACGCCAGCTACACCGAAATCTTCCAGCCGCAGACGCTGAAGGACCGCAACGGCAGCTACCTCGATCCGGTCGATGGCAAAAGCTACGAAGTGGGCATCAAGGGCGCATGGTTCGACAACCGCCTGAACGCCTCACTGGCCGTGTTCCGCATCGAACAGGACAACGTTGGCCAGGCCACCGGTGAACCCGTGCAGGGCAGCCAGAATGAGTTCGCCTATCGCGCCGCGCGTGGCACGGTCAGCCGTGGCTTCGAGTTCGAACTGAATG
The DNA here is from genome assembly GCF_052114665.1 of Stenotrophomonas sp. 2YAF22. Taxonomy (NCBI): domain Bacteria; kingdom Pseudomonadati; phylum Pseudomonadota; class Gammaproteobacteria; order Lysobacterales; family Lysobacteraceae; genus Stenotrophomonas; species Stenotrophomonas sp. 2YAF22. The sequence continues at coordinate 974 of NZ_JBFRFE010000792.1, forward strand.
GCGAGCTGGCAACGGGCTGGAATGCCACCTTCGGTGCCTCGCGCTATGTGGCCAAGGACATCAACGGCGCCGATATCAACACCAATCTGCCACAGACCGCGCTGAAGCTGTTCACCAGCTACACCCCGCAGTCGCTGCAGGAACTGACCGTCGGTGGCGGAGCCAACTGGCAGAACCGCATCTACTACCCGGTACCGGCCTACGGCCGCATCGAGCAGAGCGGCTATGCGCTGGTCAGTGCGTTCGTGCGCTACCGCATCTCGCCGGAGTTCAGCGTGCAGGCCAACCTCAACAACCTGCTGGACAAGAAGTACCTGTCGCAGATCAACGGCTACGGCGCGTATGGCGATGGCCGCAATGGTTCGCTGACCTTTACCTGGTCGTTCTGACGACCCGCTGAGGTCGGAAGGACCGGCACTGGCCGGTCCTTCCCTTGCCCCTCCCCGTTTGCGCGGACGGGCACTATCGCGGCAACACCGAAGCTCCTAAGCTTGCCGCCAGCCGGCTGCAGGATCGCGCCGGCCCCAGGGAAGTCGAACCCGACCAGGCAGGGAGTGAGCGATGAAGAAGTGGATTCTGATCATTGCCGTACTGACAGTGAGTGGCTGTGAAACCCTGAAGCCCAGGAC
>NZ_JBFRFE010000793.1:0-1594 GCF_052114665.1 Stenotrophomonas sp. 2YAF22
GCGCAGGGCGACCCATCATGTGAAGAGTGTGCGAGGGCGTTCATCGCTGTCAACAGGACCTAAGTCACAGGCGCGATGTGCGGACTGGTTATCAGCCCATCACCGGCGGTCATCAACGGGCTGCACGGCGCTGCCGATAATGGTTCTCCCCGGCGACGAATCGAGCCCATGACCGTACATCGCGACTTCGACCATCTCTGGCGCGACCGCTGTGACACCTCCAGCCAGCGCAGCCCGCGCGTGCTGATCCGGGTGTTCGTCGCCCCCGGCGAACTGGAACGCAGCGTGGCCTTCTACGAGCAGCTGCAGGGTGTGGTCGCCGATGCCGGCTTTCCGTTTCCCGATGCGGGCCTGCGGCTGGCGATGGTCGGTGCGTTCCTGCTGATCGAAGGCTGCGACGAGGCGCTGGCGCCGTTCACGTCGACCACGGGCACGTTGCTGGTCGACGACGTTCGGCCTTATCACGACAAGCTGGTGGCCGCCGGCGCCGAGATCATCTTTCCGCTGCAGGTGGTACCGACCGGTGCGGCGTTCAATGCGGTGCATCCCGATGGCACCGTGGTCGAGTACGTGCACCACCGGCCGGACCCGCAGGGGCGCTGAGGTGGCGGCCGGGCTGCGCCCGGCACCCGCCGAGGCAACGGCGTAGGCAACTGCAACAGCCGAAGCAAAAGCTGGGTTCCTGTGGGTAGGCGAGGCAGGTCCTGTTGCGGGGGACGGCGCAAGTACGTCCATGTAGCCTCGGTCGCGCCATCCATGGCGCTCACGCCCCYGCAACCGGACCCACCCCGCCTTCGACAGTTYCCCGSTGCTGTTGGTAGGTGTCGACCTTGGTCGACACGGAGATCCACACCATGCGTGGGTGTTTTTCTCATGAACCTTTTAGACATACGCCATCCACGCATGGCGTGGATCTACAATCCCACCATGTCCTCCCCCGCTCTACCCTGGAATGGCACCCTGCTGCTGGATGCACACGTGGCTGTGCTGCAGGGCCACGCCGGTGACAGTGACACGCACGCGCACTACGCCCATCAGCTGCTGCTGAGCGAGGGCGACCCTTGGCAGGTCGAGATCGATGGCGTGCAGCAGCAGGGCCAACGGCTGTGGCTGCGCTCCTTCCAATCGCACGCGATCCTGTCGGCGCCCGCTGACGGCTGCACGGTGTTCCTCGAACCGGCACATGCCGACCTCGAACAGATCCAGCAGCATCTGCAGTCGTTGCCCGGCAATGCTGCGCAGCTGCACGAGTGGCTGCCGCGACTGAGCCGCCCACRGCCCCTGGACCGCCGTGTGCAGGCGGCGCTGGCCCGCATCACCCAGCACCTGCCCGGCCCGGTGCCGGCCGCCGATATCGCCGAGGCCGCGCATCTGTCGACCAGCCAGCTGCATCGGCGCTTCCAGTCCGAGCTGGCAGTGACCCTGCGCGGGTGGGTGCTGTGGCAACGGCTGCGCAGTGCGCTGGCGCATCATCTGCGCGGGCACAGCCTGACCGACAGCGCGCATGCCGCCGGTTTCGCCGATCTTCCCCACCTCTCGCGCAGCCTGCGCCGCATGTTCGGCATCGGTGCCGCGCAACTGCAGGGCCTGCAGC
>NZ_JBFRFE010000794.1:0-1594 GCF_052114665.1 Stenotrophomonas sp. 2YAF22
GGACTGCACGTTGGACTTCAGCAAAGGCGCGGCGGCGATCCGCCTCGGCCTGCGCCTGGTCGATGGCTGCAGCGAACCGGCCGCGCAGGTCATYATGCGCGAACGCGCGCGGCGCCCATTCGACGATGTCGGCGACCTCTGCCAGCGCACCGCACTGGATCGCCGCCAGCAGGGCCTGCTTGCCGATGCCGGTGCCCTGCGAGGCCTCAGCGGCCATCGCCATCGTGCACGCTGGGATATCTCCGGCGTGGAGAACCGCCTGCCGTTGTTCGACCAGGCCCGCGCCACTGCCGAAGCACGCGTGGCCCTGCCCCTGCCCAGCGCCTGGGAAGACATGCAGGCCGATTACCGCAGCACCGGCACCACCCTCGGCCGCCATCCAATGTCGTTCCTGCGTGCGCAGCTGCGAACCCGCGGTTGCCTGGATGCCGCGCAGCTGGCCAACCACGGCCATGGCCGGCGCGTACGCATCGCCGGCCTGGTACGCATGCGCCAGCGCCCGCAGACCGCCAGCGGCGTCACCTTCCTTACTCTGGAAGATGAAACCGGCATGGTCAACGCCGTGGTCTGGCGACATCTGGCCGACCGCCAGCACCACATCCTGGTAGATACGCAGCTGATGCAGATCGACGGCCGACTGGAACGCGTGGATGGCGTACAGCATGTGATCGTGCAGCGCATGCATTGCCTGGACGAACTGCTGCAGGGACTGCGCAGCCACAGCCGCGACTTCCATTGACGGTACACACCGTCACACAACGAACTGACCACGACCGACCGGATTCCGCTATCGTCGGTCACGTCCAAGGAAGGAATACACAATGGCCCGTGCCCTGACCCTGACCACCCTGGTGGTCGCCACACTCGCGTTGATCGTTTCCGGCTGGACCGCCTGGAACCTGCATCGCAGCCAATCACCGCAACGCGTGATCGAAGCGCGCGGCTTGATCATCCACGATGCCAGCGGCCAGCCACGGGTGATCCTCGGCGCACCGGTCCCCGAGCCCCTCAGCCAAGGCCGCCCGCAGGGGCCGCGTGCCAACGCCCTGTCCGGCCTGATCCTGCTCGGCCCCGATGGTTCCGAGCGCGGCGGCTACGGCACCAGCGACCAAGGTGGCGAAGCCCTGCTGACGCTTGACGATGCGACCGGCACCACGGAAGTCTTCAAAGTGGTCGCCAACCCGGACCGCGGTGCCAGCCTAATGGTCAAGCACCAGAACAACACCGGCGCCATGCTGAGTTCCTGGCAGGGAAAGCCGGAGCTGGTGTTCCTCGACGACAGCGGCCAGTCCTACTACGTGCGACCCGGCGCCAGCGCCGCACCCTGAGCGCACACCCTCAGCGCATCACCGCCGCCAGGTCATCGGCCAATCGCCGTTGCTGCGGCGGGCCGAGTGCCGCACAGGTGATGCGCAACCCATGCGCCGGAGCAGCCACCGCAAACACTTCACCCCCGCGCACATGCCAGCCACGCGCCGCCAGCGCCAGCACCTGCGGCGTGCTGTCGGCCGGCAACGGCAGCCACAGATTCAAGCCTTCCATCGGCAAGGGTGTCGGCAGCCCGCGCGCCTGCAACAGCGCCTGCAGACCCTGC
>NZ_JBFRFE010000795.1:0-1590 GCF_052114665.1 Stenotrophomonas sp. 2YAF22
CGCCACGCGCTGCGCCCGCCCCATCACTGGTACTGGCCATGGCCGCCGGCGCGGGCTTTTCGGTGGCCTCGCTCTATTACAGCCAGCCGATGCTGGGCCTGATCGCGCAGGATCTGGCTACGGGCGAGCGTGCCGTGGGCCTGGTGCCGACCCTGACCCAGCTGGGCTATGCGCTGGGCATCCTGCTGCTGGCTCCGTTGGGCGACCGCTTCGACCGGCGCAACCTGATCCTGCTGAAGTCGGTGCTGCTGGCGTTGGCCCTGGGGGCGGCCGCCTTGGCCGGCCAGTTGCCGGGGCTTCTGGTTGCCAGCCTGCTGGTGGGGCTGATGGCCACGCTGGCACAGGACATCGTGCCGGCCGCCGCGGTGCTGGCACCGGATGCGCAGCGCGGGCAGGTGGTGGGCAGGGTGATGACCGGCCTGCTGCTGGGCATCCTGCTGTCGCGCGTGGTCAGCGGCGTGGTGGCCGAAGCCTGGGGCTGGCGCGTGCAGTTCGGCCTCGCAGCGCTTTCGGTGCTGACGATGGGGGCGGTGATGGCACGCGCACTGCCGCACTTCGCTGCGACCAGTACGCTGCGTTATCCGGCGCTGCTGGGTTCGTTGCTGGCGCTCTGGCGTGAGCAGCCGCAGCTGCGCCGCGCCGTGGCCAGCCAGTCGCTGCTGGCGGTGGGCTTCAGTGCGTTCTGGTCGACGCTGGCGCTGATGCTGCACGCACGGCTGGGCCTGGGCAGTGCCGCCGCGGGTGCGTTCGGCATTGCCGGTGCTGCGGGTGCATTGGCGGCACCGGTTGCCGGTCGTTTTGCAGATCGGTTGGGCAGCCCCGCGGTCGCGCGGTTGGCGATTGCCGTCGCCTTGGTTGGCTTTGCGCTGTTGCTGGTCGATTCGTGGCTGCCGGCCGTGGCGCTGCTGCCGTTGCTGGTGGTCAGCGCGCTGCTGTTCGACTTCGGTTTCCAGTCGGCGCTGGTCGCGCACCAGACCCTGGTCTATGGCCTGGTGCCGCCGGCGCGCAGTCGCCTCAATGCACTGCTGTTCACCGGCATGTTCATCGGCATGGCTGGCGGCGGTGCGTTGGGCAGCCTGGCGCTGGCTCAGTGGGGTTGGCACGGCGTGGCGTGGCTGGCGACGATCTGCGCCGGTGGCAGCCTGCTGATTCGTCTGCGTTGAGGGTGGTTCGGCAGGGCTGCGCCCTGCACCTGCTGTAGTGCCGGCCGCTGGCCGGCAACCTCAGCAACGGCAACGGCAACGGCAGAAGCTGGATTCCGTCGGAGGGCGGGGCGGTGTCGGATTGCGGGGACGCCGTRAATCCGTCCATGGAGGCTTGGCCGCGCCATCCMTGGCGCGGACACCCCGCAATCCGACACCGCCCCACCTTCGACAGTTTTCCGGTGTCTGATGGATCCATCCCAAGCTGGATGAATCTCCATCAAAATCCAATATTTCGATAATTGAACGAAGAGCATCCACGCATGGCGTGGATCTACGTGTCGACCAAGGTCGACACCTACCAAAAGCAGGCCATGTCATCCAGACAGATTGCGGAGATCTGTCGAAGGCGGGGTGGGTCCGGTGGCAGGGGCGTGAGCCGCATGGA
>NZ_JBFRFE010000796.1:0-1590 GCF_052114665.1 Stenotrophomonas sp. 2YAF22
GCCTACGTCTGGCCAGACACGTTGGCATGTCAGCCGCGTTTGCTGAAATGATCTGCGTGGAAGACGCACAGGCAATCTCCGTAAGGCGATACGACCGCATACGTACGGCGGCTGGATGGCAGCGTGTACACCAGGAAGACTTCTGCCAGGCTCTGGGCGTGATGCCCCAAATCAAGTATCAGAATCAGGGTGGACCCGGTCCTGCCGATCTTGCACGAGCGCTATGGGATCATTCCAGTCAACCGCGCTCGGATGTCGAGGCACTGCTGCAGGCACTGCAATTCAACTACCTCATCGGCGGCACGGATGCGCACGCGAAGAATTATTCGCTGCTGATAGGCGCCCAGGGAAGGGCCCGCCTTGCCCCTCTGTACGATATCTCCAGTGCACTGCCCTACACCGAACTTCAGCACCGCAAGATCAAGATGGCGATGAAGATTGGCAGCCACTACCGCTGGTGGGACGTCCGCTTGATGGATTGGCGGTCTACCGCTGAGGCAATGAGACTTGATGCAGACAAGGCACTGTCTGGATTGTTCGACATGGCCAGCCAACTTCCCGCGCTCGCGCGACAGTTACATGCGGAACTCCACGCGGAGGGGATTTGTCACCCGGTACTGAACCGCTTGCTCGATGCCATCGATATGAGCTGTCAGCGCTGCCTGCGGCAGTTTGAACAGCCCGACGCCTGATCAGCCCAACCGCCACAGCAGCAGGCGGTTGTTGGCCGGCATCGCCACGTCACCCAAGCGGGTAAAGCCGTTGTCTGCGGCCAGCGCCTGCACCGCTTCGATATCGCGGATGCCGCTGCGCGGATCACGCGCCTTCAGCCACGCATCGAACTGCGCATTGCTGTCGCTGGTGTAGCGACCGCCGTAGTTGAACGGGCCGTACACCGCCAGCAACGTGCCGTGGCGCAGCAGGGGCGGCAACGCGGCGAACAGCGCCTGCACGTGCTGCCAGCTCATGATGTGCAGCGTGTTGGCACTGAATGCGGCGTCGAACATGCTGCCTTCCGGCAAGCTCAGGCCGGGCGCTGGCGGCAGTTCCACCTGCAGCACCACCGGCGGCAGCAGGTTCAGCAGCGCCGCCTCCGCGCGCCAGGACTCGATGCCGGGCAGATGATCCGGATGGTCGCTGGGCTGCCAGCGTAGCCATGGCCAGCGCTCGGCGAAGAAAGCGGCATGCTGGCCGGTGCCGCTACCGATCTCCAGCACCCGGTGGCGATCTCCCATCCACGGGTCGAGCGCAGCGGCGATCGGTTCGCGGTTGCGTTCGCAGGCTTCTGAATACGGCTTGCTCGACATCGAGACGGCGTCCAGGCGGGGTCGGCCTCATTGTGCACGAGGGGGGTATTGCTCGGCAGGGCTGCGCCCTGCACCCGCCGAAGCGGTAGTGCCGGCCGCTGGCCGGCAACGTCAACAGCAAGAGCTGGTTTCCTGCGGGATGGCGGGGTGGGTCCGGTGGCGGGGGACGCCGTAAACCCGTCCWTGGGGGCTTGGCCGCGGCATCCATGCCGCGGACACCCCCGCCACCGGACCCAYCCCGCCTTCGACAGATTTTCGCGATCTGTCGGAACGGCACGGGGTC
>NZ_JBFRFE010000797.1:0-1588 GCF_052114665.1 Stenotrophomonas sp. 2YAF22
TGGAGGCTTGGGCGCGCCATCCATGGCGCTYACACCCCCGCMACCGGACCCACCCCGCCTTCGACAATTCCCCGCGACCTGGGAACGGTGTTCTGTGCTGCTGTTGGTGGGTGTCGACCTTGCGGCTGTTGGTGGGTGTCGACCTTGGTCGACACATGGATCCACGCCATGCGTGGATGGGACTGACCGAGGCCGTGAGATCTGTTGGCGAGGGTCTTCCCCGACTAGCGCGCCATCTTCCGCCGCAGCCAGTAGCCCGCGCCCAGCAGCACAAACCATGCAGGGCTGGCCACCAGCGCCTGGCGGGTGTCGGCCTGCAGGCTCAGCAGGACCAGCACGGCGGCGAAGAAGACCAAGCAGGCCCAGCACATCGCCACGCCACCGGGCATCTTGAAGATCGATGCGGCGTGGCGCTCGGGGTAGCGGCGGCGGTAGACCATGTAGGCCACCAGGATCAGCGACCAGACGAAGATGAACAACACCGTCGCCAGGGTCGTCACCAGGGTGAAGGCGGTCACCAGGTTGGGGATCAGGTAGATCAGCAGGGTGCCGCCCAGCAGGCACAGGCAGGAGAACAGCAGGCCCCGTGCCGGCACTGCAGCGCGCGAGAGCTTGGACAGGCCACGCGGTGCATGGCCTTCCTCGGCCAGGCCATACAGCATGCGGCTGGTGGAGAAGATGCCGCTGTTGGCCGAGGACGTGGCCGAGGTCAGCACCACGAAGTTGATCAGGCTGGCGGCGGCGGGAATGCCGGCCAGCACGAACAGCTGCACGAACGGGCTCTTGTCCGGCACCACCTGCCGCCATGGGGTGACCGCCATGATCGCGATCAGCGCCAGCACGTAGAAGATGATGATGCGCACCGGAATCGAGTTGATCGCCTTGGGCAGGTTGCGCTCCGGGTCGGCCGTTTCAGCAGCGGTGGTGCCCACCAGCTCGATGCCGACGAAGGCGAACACCGCGATCTGGAAACCGGCGAAGAAACCGACCAGGCCCATCGGGAACATGCCGCCGTCATTCCACAGGTTCGACAGCGCTGCGGTATGCCCGCTGGGCGAGGTGAAGCCCCAGGCCACCAGTCCGGCGCCGGTGATGATCAGCGCGCAGATTGCCACGATCTTGATCAGCGCGAACCAGAATTCCATTTCGCCGAACAGCTTCACCGTCACCAGGTTCAACGACAACAGCAGCATCACGCAGGCCAGCGCTGGTTTCCACGCTTCCAGTCCCGGGAACCAGAACTGCGCATAGGCGGCGATGGCGATCACGTCGGCGATGGCGGTGACGATCCAGCAGAACCAGTACGTCCATCCGCAGAAGAAGCCGGCCCACGGCCCGAGCAGATCGGTGGAGAAATCGATGAAGGATTTGTACTGCAGGTTGGACAGCAACAGCTCGCCCATCGCCCGCATCACGAAGAACAGCATCGCGCCGATGATCAGGTAGACGAACACGATGGATGGGCCGGCCAGGCTGATGGTCTTGCCCGAGCCCATGAACAGGCCGGTGCCGATGGCGCCGCCGATGGCGATCAGTTGCAGGTGGCGGTTGGACAGGCTGCGGCGCAGGTGCTCGGGGGGCGTGGCGG
>NZ_JBFRFE010000798.1:0-1586 GCF_052114665.1 Stenotrophomonas sp. 2YAF22
GCGCGTGTCCGGTACCTACCGCAGCCGCATGCTGGTCGACTTCGGCGATACCCAGTGGCTGGACTCGTACTACGACCCGTACATGACCTTCAACCTGGYCTTCAGCCACAAGGTCAGCAAGCACGTGACGCTGAAGTACGAGGCGAAGAACCTGTTCAATACCCAGCCCACCTACAGCACCGGTCCGAACGGACGCTTCCGCACCGAGGTCGACGACTACGGTCGCTTCTTCTACTTCCACATCATCTACAACTGAAGGCGACCGTCGTGGATACGATCAATCGCAGGCGTTTCCTTGCCCTGTCCGGACTTTCCGCATTGGGTGCGTGGGCCGGCACTGCCCGCGCGCTGGCTGCGCAGAGCGATGCGGCAGCACTGAATCCACGCAATCTGTTGGCCTCGCCGCGCTTTGCCAGTACGCCGTTCACCCTCGGCGTGGCGTCGGGTGATCCGTCGGCCGACGGCATGGTGCTGTGGACGCGGCTGGCCACCGAGCCCCTGGTGTTCGGTGGCGGCATGCCCACCCGGCCGATGGTGGTGGGATGGCAGGTGGCTGATGACGAGGGCATGCGCACCGTGGTGCGACAGGGTACCTCGCTGGCCCACCCCGAACTGGGCCATGCGCTGCACGTGGAACTGGACGGCCTGTTGCCTGGGCGGCCGTACTGGTACCGCTTCACCGTGGGAGGCCATGCCAGTGCGATCGGACGCACCCACACCCTGCCTGCGGCGAACGCGCCGATCAAGCGCGTGCGCTTCGCGGTGGCCGGATGCCAGCATTTCGAGGAAGGGCACTACACGGCCTGGCGGCACATTGCCGAGGAACCACTCGATTTCGTGTTCCATTACGGCGACTACATCTATGAGGGTGAAAGCCAGCCCGGCATGCGGAAGATGAACGGTCAGCCGTTCACCAACCTGCGCAACCACGTTGGCCCACAGACCTATACGCTCGACGACTATCGCCGCCGCTACGCGCAGTACAAGACCGATACGGACCTGCAGGCGGCGCACGCTGCGTCACCGTGGTTCGTCACGTTCGATGACCACGAAGTGGACAACAACTGGGCGGGTGCCGAAGACCAGGACGGTACGCCCAGCGAGCTGTTCCTGCTGCGCCGCGCACAGGCTTTCCAGGCGTATTACGAAAACATGCCGTTGCGCGCTTCGTCGTTCCCGCGCGATGGTCATATGCAGATGTTCCGTCGCGCGCGCTACGGCACGTTGCTGGACCTGCACCTGCTCGATACCCGCCAGTACCGCAGCAAGCAGGTGGACATGGCGCAGCGCGGACAGGTGGAATCTTCCGAGCGCAGCATTGTGGGCGCGAAGCAGGAGCAATGGCTGTTCGATGGCCTGGCCGATGCCGCGCCGCGCTGGCACGCGATCGCGCACCAGGTCTCACTGGGCAACTACATGCGCGAGAAGGACGGCGTCGTGCAGTCCTCCGATGACCAGTGGTCCGGCTATCTGTCCAGCCGCCGGCGCCTGCTCGATCACATCCAGAAGGTGGGCTTCGGCAACGTGGTGACCGCCTGTGGCGATGCGCACCGCCACTATGCCAGCGACCTGGTGCAGGACAACGC
>NZ_JBFRFE010000799.1:0-1583 GCF_052114665.1 Stenotrophomonas sp. 2YAF22
CCCATGTTGTACGGGTTGTCCGGTTCGACGAAGTCCTTCGCACGCGATGTGTGCGCCACCGGTGCCTGCAGGCGCCGCGCCAGTTCCAGCAGCTGCGCATGTGCCCCCTGGCAACCGGCGCCGGCATAGATGCCGATGCGCTTGCCCTGCCCCAGCAGTTCGGCGATGTGCTGCAGCTCGGCCTCGGAGGGGCGCAGCACCGGCTGGGTGTAATGCACCGAGAACGGCACATCGTGCTTCACTTCCGCTTCGCTGATGTCGGCCGGCAGGATCACCACCGCCACACCGCGGCGGCTGATCGCCGCCTGGCAGGCCAGCGCCACCACGCGCCGTGCCTGGGCCGGGCTGTGCACCTGCTCGCAGAACACGGTGCAGCTGCCGTACACCGCCTTGAAATCCACTTCCTGCGGGAACTCCATGCCCAGTTCGCTGGTGACCACCTGGCTGGCGATAAGCACCATCGGCGCGCGGTTGCGGTTGCTCTCGAAGATGCCGTTGATGAAGTGCAGACCGCCAGGACCGCACGAACCCGCGCAGGCGGTCAGCTGGCCGCTGATCAATGAATCGGCACCGGCCGCGAACGCCGCGACCTCTTCATGGCGGACATGCACCCACTCGATCTCACTGCGATGCAGTGCGTCGGTGACATGGTTCAGGGTGTCGCCGACGATGCCATAACAACGGCGGACGCCCGCCTGCTGCAGGGTATCGACGACGATCTCGGCAACGCGCTTGCTCATGGGACTACAGCCTTGCAAGGGGGAACCCCGAGGCTAGTCCCGGTGAAGTGATGCTGCCGTGGGCAAGAAGCTGATCGCCTTGTTGTGCAAACTCCCAGCAGCGCTGCCGTCAATCGTTGACGTTGATCCAGCCCTCGATCGCGCTCTGTTTCGGAGTGCGGTAACGCAGCTTCACCCAGCCGTCCTGCTCATCCAGCATCTCCACCTGATCGCCCTGTACCAGGTAGCGCTTGGTGCTTGATGCGCCGGGCCGGTCGAACAGGAACAGGCGCGCTGGCAGCACGGTGGCGTCCAGGCCCCGCAGCGGTGCACCGCTGGCGGGTGCACCCAATCCATCACCAATGGCGCTTTCCAGCACCTTGCCGGCGGGATCATAGGAGCGCCACACCGCCAGCGGGCCTTGGCTTTCGGTCTCTTCCAAGTGCAGCGCCTGGTTCAGCGTATCGCCCAGCATCAGCACGCTCTCACTGCGGTACAGATAGAGCTGCGGGCCGTTGAAGCGATACACGTCGGTGTACCACATCGGCCCACTGCGGCAGCTGGCAGTCAGCGTGCGCGTGGCAGCGTCCACGCTCAGCCCCATCAAGTCGCCGCAACTGTCCTTGCCGTGGGTTTCAGCCTTCAGCGCGCTGAACTCACCGCTGCCCACGTCGAAGCGGTAGACCGCAACGGCCTCATTGACCATGCCCACCGCCGCGCGCGCAACCAGCTCGGGACGCCCGTCGAAGTCGAGATCCTCTGCGCTCAGGCGCGAATGTCCCTCGGCGTCCGGCGCGCCAGGCAGGCGCTGCCGCTTCCCTGCCGGCTGCAGGAGCACGGCAAGCATGCCGTCCTCCTGTACCT
>NZ_JBFRFE010000800.1:0-1576 GCF_052114665.1 Stenotrophomonas sp. 2YAF22
GCCCCCTTCCTTGCAGGATCCTTCATGTCGCCAGTCCAGCCCGGTGCCGCCTCCAATGGCGGTGAGAACACTGCCTTCATCGTCCTGATCAGTTGCGCCGCCACCCTCGGCGGATTCCTGTTCGGCTTCGATAGTGGCGTCATCAATGGCACCGTCGACGGCCTGCGCCAGGCCTTCAACTCCAGCGAAGCCGCGCTCGGCTTCGAGGTCGCCTCGATGCTGCTGGGGTGCGCGATCGGGGCGTTCGTGGCCGGTTGGCTTGGCGATCGGCTGGGACGTCGCGGCGTGCTGATCGTGGCGGCCGTGATGTTCCTGGTATCGGCGCTGGGCGCCGGCGCTGCACATGCATCCTGGTTGTTCGTCTGCGCACGCGTGCTGGGCGGGTTCGCTGTCGGTGCGGCCAGCGTGATGTCGCCGGCCTACATCGCCGAGGTCGCCTCGGCGCGCTATCGCGGCCGGCTGGCGACCGTGCAGCAGATGGCGATCATCTGCGGCCTGTTCGCAGCGTTCCTCAGCAACTATCTGCTGGCCCGGGCGGCGGGTGCGTCGACCGAGCCGCTCTGGCTGGGGCAGGAAGCCTGGCGCTGGATGTTCTGGATGCAGGCACTGCCGTCGCTGCTGTTCCTGCTGCTCTTGCTGGTGATCCCGGAAAGCCCGCGCTTCCTGGTGATGAAGGGTCGGCAGGCGCAGGCGAGGGCGGTGCTTGGCCGGCTGTACGGCGAACGTGCCGCGGTGAACAAGCAGGCCGAGATCGAAGCAAGCCTGGCCCAGGACCAGCACAAGCCGCGATTCGGCGACCTGCTCAACAAGGCCACCGGCAAGCTGCGCCCCATCGTCTGGGTCGGCATCGGCCTGGCGATGTTCCAGCAGCTGGTCGGCATCAATGTGGTGTTCTACTACGGCGCGGTGCTGTGGCAGGCGGTGGGTTTCTCGGAAAGCGATGCGCTGCTGATCAACGTCCTGTCCGGTGCGCTGAGCATCGGCGCCTGCCTGCTGACGGTGGTGCTGATCGATCGCATCGGCCGCAAGCCGCTGCTGTGGGTCGGTTCGGTCGGCATGTCGGTGGCCCTGGTGCTGATGGTGGTGGCCTTCGCCAGCGGCAGCCTGGCCGAGGGGCGCCTGCAGCTGTCCGACGGCATGGGGCGGCTGGCGCTGGTAGCGGCCAACGTCTATGTGGTGTTCTTCAACATGTCGTGGGGCCCGGTGATGTGGGTGATGCTGGGCGAGATGTTCCCGAACCAGATCCGCGGCCCGGCGTTGGCCGTGGCCGGTGCGGCGCAGTGGACCTCGAATTTCGCGATCACCGTGACCTTCCCGATGCTGCTGGCCGGCATCGGCCTGGCCGGTGCGTACGGCATCTATACCGTCGCCGCGATCCTCTCGATCATCTTCGTCATCCGCTACGTGCGCGAGACCAAGGGCAAGGAACTGGAGCAGATGGAAGGCTGACGGCTTGGCCTGAGTTTCAGCGCCTCCCTGTTCCGAGGGGAGGCGGCAGGCCAGCCGCTCCAGGACACGCCGTAAACCCATCCATGGGGGCTCGATGGCGCCATCCATGGCGCCAACGGTCCTGGAG
>NZ_JBFRFE010000801.1:0-1576 GCF_052114665.1 Stenotrophomonas sp. 2YAF22
GCCACACGGCGGCCGTTGACCAGCAGCAGGCTGCGGTTGGGGCCCATGCCGCGCAGGTTGAGGCCACTCGCATTGGGCGTGTGCGAGCCCCACTGCGATGCCGCTTCGACGGTGCCGGTCGCTTCGGTCAGGGTCTTCAGGGCGTCGTAGACGGTGACGAAGCCTTCCTTCTGGATCTGTGCGGCGCTGATCACGTTGACCGGGGCCGGGCCCTCGACGCTGGCACGCTTGATGCGCGAACCGGTGACGGTGACCGCATCAAGATCCTTGGTGGGCGACGTGGCCGCTTCCTGTGCGCCAGCGGCGAACGGCAGCAGGGCCAGGGCGAGGGCGTGGGACAGCAGATGACGGCGGTTGCGGACGGACTGAGCCATGGGTGGTTGCTCTTGGATGGTGGACGCGCGGTCGGATGGCGATCCCGGGCGTTGAATCGATCCATCTCGATTCGACCGCCCTCCCCTGTGGATCGATCCAAACTAAAGCACAGCTGAACCACGCCCAGCATGCGGCGACGCAGCATCCAGCGGACGCGCGTGATTATCGCCGAAGGGCATCCAAGCGAATCAATGGGTTGCACGACATCTTTATGGAAGCGGCACAGATGTCAATGACACGATCACGACAGTCGCGCGCAGAACGGTTTTGTCCGTGGGGAACTGGTAGCCGGGTCGGATCCTCTCGCAGAGGCGCTCTGACCGGATAGCGTCTGGTCGGGGTCGGAGCCCTTCAGCGAAGGGATCCGCCCCCTGCGGCGCTCAGCCGTCCAGCGCCTTCCGCAGCGCACTCACCGTGGCGGTGTCTGTCTGGCTCCAGTCCGGGTCCAGCCCGCGCAGGGCCGGGTTCTGGAACTGCATGGCCGAACGTCGTTTCCCCTTGGCCGAKGCATGCAGTTCGAGGCAGCCGGTCTGCCGCGCGACGGCGGCGATGTTGTCCGGGCCCAGCCCTGCGCCGGCCATGACGCTGATCCTGCCGGCCGCCTGCGCGACCAGCGCGGCCAGTACATCGGCACCGGCGTCGGCGCTGGCCTGGCCGCCGGACGTCAGCACCCGCTGGCAGCCCAGCCCGATCACCTGCTCCAGCGCCGCCGGCAGATCGCGCGCGGCATCGAAGGCACGGTGGAAGGTCACCTGCAACGGGCCGGCCGCGCGCAGCAGTTCGCGGCACAGCGGCAGGTCGATATCGCCCTGCGCATCCAGCGCACCGATCACCACGCCCTCGCAGCCCAGCGCGCGGCACTGGGCGATGTCGCGCAGCATCAGCTCGGTTTCCAGCGCGTCGTAGTGGAAATCCCCCGGACGCGGCCGCACCAGCACGAACAACGGAACTGCCAGGCGCTCGCGGGCGATGGCGATGCTGGCAAACGACGGCGTGGTACCGCCTTCGGCAAGGTTGTCGAACAGTTCGATGCGATCTGCACCACCGGCCTGCGCGGCCAACGCCGAAGCCACCGAATTGCTGGCGATCTCCAGCGTCAGGCGCGCGCTCACGCCTGCGTGCTCGTATAGATCGACGGTGAGTCGCGCAGGTCATCCTGGCGCTGCGCATCGCACACCGCGTAGACGAAGCCGCGATGCAG
>NZ_JBFRFE010000802.1:0-1571 GCF_052114665.1 Stenotrophomonas sp. 2YAF22
GCCCTTGGCTGGTGGCTGCGGCGCGCCGTGGTGCAGCCGGTGCTGGCGGTGGAAGCTGCCGCGCGTGCGGTTGCCGCCGGTGACCTCGACCACGTGGTGCAGGTGCGCAGCCGCGACGAGATCGGTCGCCTGGCACAGGCGATGCAGGCCGTGCAGAGCACCCTGCGTGGCGTGCTTGATGCGCAGACCGCGATGGCAAGGGCACACGACGCCGGCACGATCAGCCACCGCATGGACAGCAGCGCCTTCCCCGGCGCCTACGGCACGATGGTGGCCGACACCAACACCCTGGTCGATGCGCACATCCAGGTGAAGATGCGCGCGATCACGATCATGGGCCGCTATGCAGTGGGCGATCTCAGCCTGGACATGGAGCGCCTGCCCGGCGAGAAGGCCGTGATCACCGAGGCGCTGGATGCGGTGAAATCCAACCTGGGCGCGATCAACGGCGAGATCCGCCGCCTGGCCGAAGCTGCGGCGGCGGGCGACTTCAGCCAGCGCGGCGACAGTGCGCGCTTCGAGCATGATTTCCGCGCGATGGTCGATGGCCTGAACCGCTTGATGCAGACCACCGAACAGAACCTGGGGGAGGTCTCGGCCATGCTGCGTGCCATTGCCGAGGGTCGCCTGGGCGCGCGTATGGACGGCGACTTCCAGGGCGTGTTCGCCCGCATTGCGGGGGATGCCAACGCCACCGCTGCACAGCTGGCGACGATCGTCAGCGACATCAAGCACGCCTCCGGCAGCATCCACACCGCCGCTGCGGAAATTTCCGCCGGCAACAACGACCTGTCGCGCCGCACCGAACAGCAGGCGGCGAACTTGGAAGAAACCGCCGCGTCGATGGAGGAACTGACCTCCACCGTGCGTCAGAACGCCGAGCACGCGCGGCAGGCTAACCAGCTGGCGATCGGTGCGCGCAGCGTGGCCTCGCACGGCGGTGAAGTGGTCGGCCAGGTCGTGGCGACGATGGATGCGATCGAAGGCTCGTCGCGGCAGATCGCCGACATCATCAGCGTCATCGACGGCATCGCGTTCCAGACCAACATCCTGGCGCTGAATGCCGCGGTGGAAGCGGCGCGTGCCGGCGAGCAGGGCCGCGGCTTTGCGGTGGTCGCCAGTGAAGTGCGTACGCTGGCGCAGCGGTCGGCGGCAGCGGCCAAGGAAATCAAATCGCTGATCGAGGCGTCGGTGGAACAGGTTGGCCACGGTGCGCAGCGTGTGCGCCAGGCCGGCGACACCATGGCCGAGATCGTCGCTTCGGTGCAGCGCGTGACCGACATCATGGCCGAGATCTCCGCTGCCTCGCAGGAGCAGTCGGCCGGCATCGAGCAGGTCAGCCAGACCATCATCCAGATGGACGGCACCACCCAGCAGAATGCTGCGCTGGTGGAAGAAGCGAGCGCGGCGGCACGCAGCCTGGAACAGCAGGCGGATCGCCTGATCGAAGCGGTGGATGTGTTTGATCTGTCCACCACGGCGACAGCAACGGGTGCCTTGGCGCGCGCGGCGTGACGGAACCGCCGGGCAGTGTGGGGGTTGCCGGCCAGCGGCCGGCACTACCCATGCGT
>NZ_JBFRFE010000803.1:0-1567 GCF_052114665.1 Stenotrophomonas sp. 2YAF22
GCTGAAGGAAATGGGCGTTCCGGCCCTGCTGGTGGCCCATGCCGGCCGCTGATGCCAGCAAGGAAAGCGATGTCGGCGACGTAACCGTTGCCGACGTACTGGCTGCGCAGGCCCGCCTGCGCCGCTTCCTGCCGCCCACTCCGCTGCACCATGCCGAGCGCTTCGGCACCTGGCTGAAGCTGGAGAACCTGCAGCGTACCGGTTCGTACAAGGTACGCGGCGCGCTGAATGCCCTGCTGGCCGCCCGCGAACGTGGCGATACCCGGCCGGTGATCTGTGCCTCCGCCGGCAATCACGCCCAGGGCGTGGCCTGGGCTGCTTATCGCCTGGATGTTCCGGCCATCGCCGTGATGCCGCATGGCGCACCGGCCACCAAGATCGCTGGCGTCGCCCACTGGGGCGCAACGGTGCGCCAGCATGGCAACAGCTATGACGAGGCCTATGCGTTCGCCGTCGAACTGGCGCAGCGTCATGGCTATCGCTTCCTGTCCGCGTTCGACGATGCCGATGTCATCGCCGGCCAGGGCACTGTCGGCATCGAGCTGGCCGCACATGCGCCCGACGTGGTGATCGTACCGATCGGCGGTGGCGGCCTGGCATCCGGCGTCGCTTTGGCGCTGAAGTCGCAGGGCGTGCGCATCGTCGGTGCGCAGGTCGAGGGCGTTGATTCGATGGCCCGCGCGATCCGCGGCGACGTGCGCGAGATCAATCCTGTGCCGTCGCTGGCCGATGGCGTGCGGGTGAAGATCCCCGGGTTACTGACCCGCCGCCTGTGCACGTCGCTGCTGGACGATGTGGTGATCGTGCGCGAAGCCGAGCTGCGCGAGACCCTGGTGCGGCTGGCACTGGAAGAACACATCATCGCCGAAGGCGCAGGTGCACTGGCCCTGGCCGCCGGGCGTCGCGTCGCCGGCCGCCGCAAGTGTGCGGTCGTCTCCGGCGGCAACATCGATGCCGGCGTGCTCGCCGGCCTGCTCACCGATATCCGCCCGCGTCCGCCACGCAAACCGCGCCGACGCCGGGCAGAAACTCCGCGCTCGCCCAGCAAAGCGGTCGCTACCGTTTTCCCAACGCCTACCCCTTCCCCCCTGCAAGCCGTCGCACCCGCTGTCGAGGAGATTTCCCTGTGAACACCATCGAACGAATTACCACCCCGCGCATCCGCATCTTCGACACCACCCTGCGTGACGGCGAGCAGTCCCCCGGCTGCAGCATGAGCCCGCCGCAGAAGCTGGTGATGGCGCGTGCGCTGGACGAACTGGGCGTGGACATCATCGAGACCGGCTTCCCGGCCAGCTCGCAGTCCGACCGCGAGGCGATGGCCCTGATCGGCCGCGAACTGCGCCGCCCGAGCCTGAGCCTGGCGGTGCTGTCGCGCTGCCTGCAGGCAGACATCGAGACCTCGGCGCGCGCACTGGAAGCGGCGGTCAACCCGCGCCTGCATGTGTTCCTGTCGACCAGCCCGCTGCACCGTGAGCACAAGCTGCGGATGACGCGTGAGCAGGTACTGGAATCGGTACGCAGGCACGTGTCGCTGGCACGCTCCTACATCGATGACGTGGAGTTC
>NZ_JBFRFE010000804.1:0-1566 GCF_052114665.1 Stenotrophomonas sp. 2YAF22
CCTCGGAATGAACAGTCTGTTGCGGTTGCCGGCCAGCGGCCGGCACTACCCCGCGCGTCCATGACGATCCGCAGGGTTGCCCGCAGCCCTCCTGCCACCCAGACTCAGGCGCAAGGACGCCATTGCATTGCCGATCAAGGAGCCTTATTTCATGAAATCCACTCTCTGCCTGTTGCTTGCGAGCCTGATGACCAGCACCGCTACCGCCGCCACCCCGCCCGTTCCGCCGGATGTTGAGAAGCGTCCGCACGTGGTCAAGGCGCCGTTCGGCGCGACCCGCAACGATGACTATTACTGGCTGCGCGACGACAAGCGTGAGGACAAGGCCATGCTGGCCTACCTGCAGGCCGAGAACGCCTACGCCGACCAGCTGCTGGCACCGCTGAAGCCGCTGGAGGATGCGCTGTACGGCGAGATCGTCGGCCGCATCAAGCAGGACGATGCCAGCGTTCCGGCGCGCGAGCGCGGCTACTGGTACTACAGCCGCTACGAGACCGGCCAGGACTATCCCATCCATGCGCGCCGCAAGGCCAGCATGGACGCGCCGGAAGAGGTCCTGCTCAACGTCAACACGATGGCTGCCGGCAAGGGCTATTTCAGCGTCGGCTCGATGGAGGTCAGCCAGGACAACCAGCTGCTGGCCTGGGCCGACGATGACGTGGGTCGCCGCCAGTACGTCATCCGCTTCAAGGACCTGCGTACCGGCGCGGTGCTGCCGGACACGATCACCGGCACCTCCGGTGACCTGGTCTGGGCCGACGACAACCGCACCGTGCTGTATGTCGAGAACGATCCGGAAACCCTGCTGACCGTGCGGGTGAAGAAGCACGTGCTGGGCACCCCGGCCAGCGCCGACACCGTCGTCTACGAAGAGAAGGACGACAGCTTCTACATGGGCATCGGCCGCACCCGCGACGATCGATTCATCACCATCGGCGTGCACAGCACCGTGTCCTCCGAAGAGCGCTACGCGCCGGCCAGCGACCCGACCACGTTCACCGTGCTCGCCCCGCGCCAGCGCGACGTGGAGTACGACGCCGACCACTACGACGGCCGCTGGGTGATCCGCACCAATGATGGTGCGAAGAACTTCAAGCTGGTGACCGCACCGACCGACGCCACCTCGCGCGCACAGTGGAAGGACTGGATCGCCCATGACGATGCAGTGTTCATCGAAGGCTTCGAACTGTTCGATACCTACACCGCCATCGCCGAACGTTCCGAAGGCCTGGAGCGCATCCGGCTGCTGTTCAAGGACGGCCGCAACGACTACGTAAAGGCCGACGAACCGGCCTATTCGATGGGCCTGGGCGACAACACCGAGGCTGACACCACGTGGCTGCGCTACGTGTACACCTCGATGACCACGCCGACCACAGTGTACGAACTGAACACCGCCACCGGTGAGCGTCGCCAGCTGAAGCAGCAGCCGGTGATCGGCTATGACGCCTCGAAGTACGAGACCGACCGGGTGTGGATCACCGCGCGCGACGGGGTGAAGGTGCCGGTGTCGCTGGTCTATCGCAAGGGCTACAAGAGGGATGGCACCGGCGCGCTGTTCCAGTA
>NZ_JBFRFE010000805.1:0-1563 GCF_052114665.1 Stenotrophomonas sp. 2YAF22
GCTCGGTATGCTGCGGTTGCCGGCCAGCGGCCGGCACTACTTCGCCGGCTGGATGCGGACCCGCACTTCCTCTTCTTCCGGCGGTGCAGGTGCGGTCGGCTGTGCTTGCTGCGGCTGTGCCTGCGGGGCGGGCACCGGTGCGCTTGGGGCAGGGGCACCGCGATGGCGCAGACCGATCACCAGCGCCACCCCGGCGATCACCACCAGCAGGGCGATGCGGATGCGCCAGGCCCAGCCACGGCCACCGGTGCTTTCCTGCACATCATCGCGGAAGGCGAATTCGGCGGTCGGGTGGTCACGACGGGTGGTGTCGAGCAGGCGGGCGTCGCGCAGGATTTCGCGCGCACGCGGCTGGTCGTCGGCACGCACGACCCAGACCGCCGGGTAGGCGCCTGCATTGCCCAGGTCGGTATAGCTGAACTGACCCCGGCGACGGGTCTTGTATGAGCGTCCGTTGGTGACCTTCACCTGGATGTCGTGGCTGCGCAGGAGCTCGGCCACGCCTTCCACGGTTTCCACGCGCTGGCTGCTGAAAATCTGACGCATCGGTCAATCCTTGGCTGGCACGGCGGCCGCTGCTGCCTGGTCCGGAACCACGCGGATCAAGCCTTCCTGGGCGGTGCTGGCAACCAGCACGCCATCACGGGTGAAGAACTGGCCGCGGGCCAGGCCGCGCGAATCCTGCGCACTGGGGCTGTCCAGCGAGTACAGCAGCCAATCGTCGGCGCGGAACGGGCGGTGGAACCAGATCGCGTGGTCCAGCGAGGCCATCTGCACGTGCGGATGGTAGTAGCTGATGCCGTGCGGGAAGGTCGCCGTGCCCAGCAGGTGGAAGTCCGACGCGTAGGCCAGCAGTGCCTGGTGCAGCTCGGGAGCATCGCCCACGCGCTCGCTCAGGCGCAGCCAGACCTGGTGGTAGGGCGGGCGCTTGGGCGGGTTCAGTTCATCGCGGGGATACACATGGCGGAACTCGAACGGACCGCCGCGCGAGAGCCAGCGCTGCACCTTGATCGGCAAGCGCTCAAGCACCTCCGCCGGCAACGGCCGGTTCGGTTCGATGTCTTCCGGTTGCGGCACTTCGGGCATCTTGTGCTGGTGCTCGGCACCGGATTCGGCCTGCTGGAACGAGGCCGCGCAGAAGAAGATCACCTTGCCATGCTGGATCGCGGTCACCCGGCGCACCGAGAAGCTGCCACCGTCGCGGGTACGGTCGACGTCGTAGACGATCGGATGGTCGATGTTGCCGGCGCGGAGGAAATAGGCGTGCAGCGAGTGCACATGGCGACCATTGTCGACCGTGGCCTGCGCGGCCGCCAGGGCCTGGCCCAGCACCTGCCCGCCGAACACGTACTTGGTACCGATGTCGCGGCTCTGGCCGCGGAACAGGTTGTCCTCCAGCCGCTCCAGGGTGAGCAGATCGATCAGCTCGGAGACGACGGGTTCGGGCATGTCGTTCAAGGGGGCGGCCACAGCGATGAAAGAGGGGTCGATTATACCGGTGTAGGCCGGATGCCCCATCTTCGGTAGTGCCGGCCGCTGGCCGGCATCCGCAGGCGTCCCGGA
>NZ_JBFRFE010000806.1:0-1560 GCF_052114665.1 Stenotrophomonas sp. 2YAF22
CAGTTCATGGCTGGCATCACGGGTGAAGTTGCGCTCGCGCGCCACGTGCGCGGTGACCCGGTTGGCCAGCGAATGCAGCGCCGCCGCCAGTTGCCGGGTCTCGCCCTGCATGTCCGCCGGCAGCTTGTTCGGCTCCAGATCGGCCGCTTCCGGATGGCCTGGATCCCAGCGCGAGACACGGCGCGCCAGCCAGTTCACCGGCGATACCAGGCGTTTGGAGGCGCGGTAGGTGATCCAGGAGGCGCCATATACCGCCAGCAGGGTCAGCAGCACCGGCACGATGCCGAACCAGAACGCCAGCATCTCCGCGCGCGAGCGCAGGAACACCAGGTACAGGCGCCCCTCTTCGCGGGCGTCGACCAGCACCAGCTGATCGTCGTCGGGCAGTTCGTGGAAACCCGGTTCCAACGTGCGCAGGTTGGCGGGTAGTGACAGGCTGGACTGCCCACGTTCCAGCAGGTAGCCACGGATGTTCTGGGTATTGGGCGGCGGCTGCACGGGCGAGGCCTCGTGCAGTGTCCAGTAGTACGCCGCTTCTTCGCGCAGGGCAGCGCCCACCAGGCTGTGCTTGATCACCAGCGAAACCAGCCAAGCACCCAGCAGGATACCCAGGCTGGCCAGCACGGCTTGCAGGATGAAAGCGATACGGATCTTGCGCGGCAGGCCGTGCGGCATTGCGGTGTCCCGGTCAGAGCGCTGCGATTATAGGCAGCGCGCTGTGCCGTGATCGTGCATGGACGATGACGACCCGGTATCCGGAACGTTCACCCCTTCCCTGCCGACCACGGCCGTGCCGGTTCTGCTGCAACACCGGCACGACGTCGATCAGGCCATCGGCTGGGCGATATCGGCGATGCGATAGCCCGCGCTCTGCACGGTGTGCAGCAGCGGCCGATCAAACGGCTTGTCGATGATCTTGCGCAGGTTGTACAGATGGCTGCGCAACGTGTCCGAATCAGGCAGGCCGTTGCCCCAGATCTCGCGCTCGATTTCCTGGCGGGTGACCACACGCGGCGATTCACGCATCAGGATGGTCAGCAGGCGCAGGCCGATCGGCGACAGCTGCAGCTCGGTGCCGGCACGGGTGGCACGCATGCTGACCGGATCGAGCACCAGGTCGGCGACCTTGAGCACTTCCGAACCCACTTGGCGACGTTCGCGGCGGATCAGCGCGCGCAGGCGGGCTTCCAGTTCCTGGATCGCGAACGGCTTGGTCAGGTAATCGTCGGCACCAAAGCCAAGACCGGTGAGCTTGTCATCCAGCGTGTCGCGCGCGGTCAGCATCAGCACCGGGGTCGACTTGCGCGCATCGTTGCGCAGCCGGCGGCACACTTCGATGCCATCCAGCCGCGGCAGCATGAGGTCCAGCACGACGACGTCGTAGCTGTTCTCGGCAGCCAGACGGTAGCCGTCCAGGCCATCCTGCGCATAGTCGACCTCGAAGCCACGGCCTTCCAGGTATTCACCGATCATCTCGGAGATATTGCGGTTGTCTTCGACCACCAGCACCAAGCCGGAAGTCTCCTTCGTCTGACGCATGAGAATCCCTCTTTCTTCAGC
>NZ_JBFRFE010000807.1:0-1558 GCF_052114665.1 Stenotrophomonas sp. 2YAF22
GAGCCAGCCAGGCCGGACTGCTTCATCACGTGCTCGTAGCGCTGGCGCACCAGCGGGATTTCCCACGGGCGGCGGTTGTAGGCGCTGGAAGTAAACAGGCCGAGGAAGCGCTGTTCGCCGATGATCCTGCCCTTGGCGTCGAATTCCAGCACGCCGATGTAGTCCATGTAACCGGCACGATGCACGCGCGAACGGGCGTTGGTCTTGGTCAGGATCAGCGCGTCCTTCAGCCCGGACGTGGTGTTCAGGCCCTGCGCGGCCAAGGTCTTGACCGGACGTGCAGCGGACTTGTCCTTGCCGCGCATCAGGCCCAGGCCGGTGTCGTTCAGCGGCGCCAGCACGTCTTCCTTGCCCTGCTTCTCGACGCGGTACTCGCGGTAGCCGAAGAAGGTGAAGTGGTTGTCGGCGGCCCAGCGCAGGAATTCCTGTGCTTCCTTGCGCGAGGCAGCGTCGACAGGCAGCGGGCGGCTGCCGAGGTCGTCGGCCAGCGCCAGCGCCTTGTCCTGCATCGGCTGCCAGTCGCGTACGATGGCGCGCACTTCATCCAGCGCCTTGTTGATGGCCTGCTCGATGTCTGCCATGGCTTCGGCCGGCTGGCGGTCGATCTCCAGCAGCATCACCGATTCCAGCTGGCCCTCGCCGACCTTGGTCAGCTTGCCGGCCTTGTCACGGGTGAAATGCAGCACCGGGTGGCCCAGCACATGCACGCCCACGCCATGCTCGGCCAGCGACATGGTCACGGTGTCGACCAGGAACGGCATGTCGTCGTTGATGATCTGCAGCACGGTGTGCGGCGATTCCCAACCGTTGGCCTTCGCCGTCGGATTGAACACGCGGACATTGGCCTTGCCCGATTTGCGGGCGCGGGCAAATTCCAGCGTTTCGGCGGCAAGCGCGGCCCATTCCTCAGCGCTGTGATGGGGGAACTCGTCGGCCTCCATGCGCTTGTAGAAGCTGGAGGCAAATGCCACTGCCTCGGCCTGGGCGGCCGCGGGGTAACGCTTGCGCAAGGCCGTGTACACCGGCTCCAGGGAGAAACCAGCGGTCACTGCGACCTCCGACTCAACTGGTTTGCTTTTGTTTTTCACGGTCTTGGCTGCGGTTTTTTGCGGTTTCATGGCAGAGCGGCGCGCTTGCTCAGTTGGGAAAATGAAATTGTAGCCCTACCGCACGAAAAGGCCTTGCTGCAGGACGGAATAACCAGATTCGGGTTTGCTGCGGTTTAGACGCCCTATTCAGTTCGCACCGGTATGGGCGTCGCAGTCGCACAGCGTTGCCGACAGGATCGGCAAAACGTGTTACCGGAAGACACATGCGGCAACATCGGCGCGATTCCACAATCCTGAACTGGACGGTATAGTCCACCGCGTGAATCCGGCCTACCTTCCTGTCGCCCTCGACGCGCGTGATGAGCGCGTGTTCGATGCCGTGCGCGAACTGCTTGCCCAACAGGGCATGCAGATGAGCATGGACGCGGTTGCCCAGCACGCCGGGTGTTCAAAGCAGACGCTGTACTCGCGCTACGGCAACAAGCAGGCCCTGCTGCGGCGGGTGATGC
>NZ_JBFRFE010000808.1:0-1557 GCF_052114665.1 Stenotrophomonas sp. 2YAF22
GCGCGAGCCGTACACGGTGGCCGACCAGGCGTCCTTTTCCCAGGTCACGCTGACGCTGGTCTTGGTGCGGGGAATATCGAAGCCGCTGTTGATCGCGAACTGGTCTTCGGTCACATCGCCGGCATAGCGCTGGAAGTCATGCTTCTTCACCCAGGTGTGGGTGCCATTGAAGATGAAGTCGCCGATGCCGGTCTGCAGGCGGTAGCGCAGGCCGACGTCGATGCCAGAGGTGGACTCGCGCGCCACGTTGATCGGATTGACGTGCACACCGTACAGACGGCCGTCGGCGGTGCGGGTGATGCGGGCCAGGGCATCCACGCAGGTCGGCGAGCCGATGTCGGCTCTGCCCAGCCGGCAGTTCGCTTCGTTGGCCAGGATCGTACGCACGTCCATGTCCTGCACCTGGTCGCGCATGTCGATGTTGAACCAGTCGGCCGACAGATCCAGGCCGGTGGCCGGCGACCACACGAAGCCCGCGCTCCAGGAGGTGCTGGTTTCCGGTTCCAGCTCGCGGTTGCCACTGCGGCTGCGGATCACGTTGCGCTCGTAATCGGCGCAATCATCGGCGGCGTCGGYGCGGCAGTTGTACAGATCTTCCGCGCTGGTCTCGTCGTTGCCCGGGCCGGCGAACACATAGTGCAGATCCGGCGCACGGAACGCGGTGCCGTACGAGCCGCGCACCAGCAGCGTGTCGATCGGGCGCCATTCCAGGCCGCCGCTCCAGGTCGCCTTGCCGATGGTGTGGCCCGAATAGCGATACTGGTCGTAACGGCCGGCCACGCTCAGGTTGACCGTCTCATGCAGCGGCATGCGCAGCTCGGCGGCAGTCGCCCAGCGGTTGCGCGAGCCCTTGCCGTCCGAATCCTTCCAGCTGTAGTAGTAATAGCCGGTCGCCAGCGGGTCCGGGTTGAGCGCGTAGGCCTGCTGGCCCACTTCCACCGTCGCGGCAAAGCCGGCATCGCCACCGGGCAGGGTGAACAGCGACCCATTGGTCAAGGTCAACGCAGCCGTCTCGGTGCGCGACTTCGGCGTATAGGTGGTGCGTGCGGCGATCGAATCGTACTCGGCACGGGTCAGCGGCCGGTACAGGCGCGACGGATCTGCGTTGTAGATCGGGAAGCCGTCCTCGTCCTCGCCCAGCTGCGGGCCCAGGAACAGGTCGTTGGCCTTGGATGCGATGATCTGCGCCCAGCTGATCCGCGACTGGTACTGCGAATGGCTCAGTGCTGCTTCGTAGTCCCAGTTGCCGGTCAGGTTGCCCTTGAAGCCGGTGGTCACGCTGAAGGTCTTCTGCGTGCTGCGCACCATCGCATTGTCCAGCCCGCCCATTTCCTCGGGCGAGAACTGGCGCTGCCAGAACTCGATCTCGCCGGTGGCTTCATTTTTGAAGTAACCCGACTCATCGCCGTCGGCGGCCATGCGGCCCCACTTGGTGACATCGCGCATCAGCGACATCGTGTGGTAGCCCAGCTGCACGTCGGCGAACCACTGCTGGCCGTTGTCGAAGTCGTAGCTGAGCGAGGCATAGCCGTTGGCGCCGCGGCGCTTGCTGAGGAT
>NZ_JBFRFE010000809.1:0-1554 GCF_052114665.1 Stenotrophomonas sp. 2YAF22
ATGCATACCCACGCACTGCAGCTGTCTCCGCAACTGCAGTTCCCGTTGATGCTGGCCAACGGCATCACCGGCACCCGCGACATGATGGACTGCCCGCAGCCGACCGATCCGCTGATCGCCTGCGTCGCTGACAAGCGTCGCTGGAGCGCACAGGCCATCGCTGGCACGTTGACCGCGCCGCGATTCGTGCAGGTGGCCAGCTTCTACTTCGAAGACCCTGCGCTGGCACCACAGGACGCCGTCCGTCGCGCGCGTGAGTACGCCGAGCGCGGCGTGGATGCACTGAAGGTCTACAACCGGCTGCGCCCGGATACCTACCAACGGCTGGCTGCCGAGGCGCGGCAACTGCATCGTCCGCTGGTGGGCCACCTGCCCAGGGCGGTGGCGCTGGAAGAGGCACTGCAGGCCGGACAGCACAGCTTTGAACACGCGCATCTGTTCGTTCGCCACTGCTCCGGCTCCGCAGCTGCATGGCGCAGCGGGACGCTGGACGGTGAAGACCCGACAGCCTTGGCCGAGCACTTGGTGGACAGCTATGCGCCTGCAAGGTGCAAGGCCGCCTTCGCGCTGATGCAGGCCAGCGGCAGCGCCTTCGTGCCCACTCATGTCACCCGCGAGGAGGATGCCCGCGCGCGCGATCCGGGCTTCATCGATGATCCGCGACTGGCGTACCTCGATCCGCTTTCGCGCTGGGCCTGGCGCGACGACCTGCAGGCCACGGTCACCCGCCATCCAGGCCAACGTGGCGAGCGCGCACTGCACGCCTATTTCAATCATGGCCTGGCACTGACCGGCGCTGCGCACCGCGCCGGTGTTCCGGTGCTGGTGGGCACCGACACCGGGCTTGGCGGCTTCCGCTATCACGATGAACTGCAACTGCTGCACCAGGCCGGACTCAGCCAGGCCGACGTGCTGCGCGCAGCCACGTTGCACGCCGCACAGCACCTTCGCCTGCAGGCCCGGCATGGCAGTGTCGAGGTCGGCAAGGCGGCCGACCTGGTGCTGCTGGACGGCAATCCTCTGCTGGACATCGGCAACAGCCGGCGCGTGCATGCGGTGCTGCTGGCCGGCCACCTCTACGACCGTCCAAGGCTGGATGCACTGCTGGCCTACTCCCGCGCGCAGGCACGCTCACCTGCGGTGATGGCGCGGCTGCTGTGGGGATTCGTGACCAGCCCGGTCAGCGCGGAACTGTAGGATCGGCGGCTACAGCGCCATCCGCTCGCGCAGCTCCCGTGCCTGCCGCCGCGACACCTCCACTTCACTGCCATCATCCAGTGCCAGATCGTAACCATCGCCAATGCTCGGCGTGACCGCGCGAATGCGCCGCAGGTTGACCAGCGTGTTGCGGTTGGCACGAAAGAAAAGGTCCGATGGCAAGCGTGCTTCCAACGCGCTCAGGCTGCGGGCCAGCAATGCGTTCTGGTCGCGGAACCACAGCCGCGTGTAGTTGCCGTCCACCACCAGCCGACGGATCTCGGCAATGGACACGAACCAGCAGCGCTCGCCTTCGCGCACGAACACCTGGTCCTGCGCACCCAGCGTGCCGTGCAC
>NZ_JBFRFE010000810.1:0-1548 GCF_052114665.1 Stenotrophomonas sp. 2YAF22
CTGGAAAAGCAGAAGGAAGGCAAGAAGCGCATGAAGCAGGTCGGCCGCGTGGAAATTCCGCAGGAAGCCTTCCTGGCCGTGCTGCAGATGGACAACAAATAAGCCCCGAAACCGGCCTTCGGGCYGATCGTCCGGTGACGTTGCAAAGGACCCTGAATGAAACTGTTTGAGATCCTCCTGGTCGTGCTGACCCTGGCCTCCGGCCTGATCCTGCTGGCCGACAAGCTGTACCTGGCCAAGCGTCGCGCCCAGCGCGCCGGCCTGCTCGACACCGAGCCGGTGCTGGTGGACTACTCGCGTGCGTTCTTCCCGGTGCTGGCGATCGTGCTGATCGTGCGCAGCTTCATCGCCGAGCCGTACAAGATCCCGTCCAGCTCGATGATGCCGAACCTGCTGATCGGCGATTTCATCCTGGTCAACAAGTTCTCCTATGGCCTGCGCCTGCCGATCACCAATACCCGCTTCGTGCCGGTCGGCGATCCGGCCCGTGGTGACGTGGTGGTGTTCCACTTCCCCGGCCATGGCGACAACGACCCGGCCAAGGGCGAGAACTTCATCAAGCGCGTGATCGGCGTGCCGGGTGACACCGTCGTGTTCGAAGGCGACGGGGTGATCCTCAACGGCGAACCGCTGAAGTACGACAACAAGGGCATCTACGCCGGCCACAAGGGCCAGGGCGAGGGCGCCAACCTGCTGGTCGAGCACCTGCCGGGCCGTACCCACACCGTGCTGGAGACCGATTATCCGCGTGGCCAGGGCCAGTGGACCGTGCCGGCGGGCAAGTACCTGGTGATGGGCGACAATCGCGACAACAGCGACGACGGCCGTTTCTGGGGCCTGCTGCCGGAAGAGAACCTGCGCGGCAAGGCATTCCTGATCTGGCTGAACTGCCAGGGCTGGTTCTGCAAGGACGGCTTCGAACCGTCGCGGATCGGCTCGAGCATCAACTGACTTCACATCCACTCGCGTATCTGGGGAGAACGCAATGAAGACGATGAACACGCAGCGCGGCATGACCCTGACCTCGTTCCTGACGGTCCTGATCGTGGTTGGCTTCTTCCTCTACATCGGAATGAAGCTGTTCCCGATGTACCAGGAGTATTACGCGGTGCGCTCGGCGATGAAGAGCCTGGCCAAGGAGCCCGGCATCGGCAGCATGGCGCCGGCCAACATCCAGGATCTGTTCTTCAAGCGGCTGTACATCAACTACTCGGACAACGTGAAGCCGGCCAACGTCAAGTTTGATCGCCGCGACAATGGCTGGACCCTCAAGGTCAACTACGAAGTGCGCCGCCAACTGGTCGGCAACCTGGATGTGGTTGGCAAATTCGATTCTTCCCAGGACCTGACCCGTAGCGGTGCCGAATAAATCTTTCCAACGTGAAGACCTGATCGGTCACGCCTTCCGCGATCCAGACCTGCTCAAGCAGGCGCTGACCCATCGCAGTGCCGGCGCGCCGCATAACGAGCGGCTGGAGTTCCTTGGCGACAGCATCGTCAACATGATGGTCGCCGAGGCGTTGTACCTGCGCTGGCCCAAGGCGGACG
>NZ_JBFRFE010000811.1:0-1547 GCF_052114665.1 Stenotrophomonas sp. 2YAF22
GCTGCACGATGAAGGCGCGGCCTTCCAGCGTTACCTCGCCTGTGCGCCGACACCCTTCCGGCGCGACGACTGCCTGCAGCTGGCCGCCGATCCGCGCCAGGTGCTGGCGCGCCGCGCACCGCAGCTGCTGGCCGAGTTCGAGCGCCGTGGCTGGCCACTGCCGCTCAGCATTGATCGGGTCTATGACAGCAGCCGGATGCGTGCAGCGCTGGGCTGGCAGCCACGTTTCGGTCCGGAGGACGTGCTGCAGCAGTATGCCGCGGGCAGCATCGAGGTCCTGCCCCGTGCGGAGTGGATCCGCGACCGCGTGGCCGAGTAGCACAGGCGAGCAGCACAGGCGAGCAGCACAGGCCTGCGTCGACGGCCGCAGCTGAGCGGGTTCAGTTTTTGTGCGTGCGGCGAGCCTCAACCTCGCCCGGCCATGGCCGCTAACCCGGTGCGCGCCTTCCCGCGCCGGGTTCCGATCCGGTGGGCAGGCGGCCCGCGCGACGGATCGCGCATCTGCGCGGTGCCCTGGTGGCACCGGTCGACCTGAACTGCCTGCGGATCCTCCCATGTCTTCTTCCCGTTCCGTCGCTGCCCGTCGCCCCGGCAGCATCGCCCACAAGCTGATGCTGGGCACCGCGGTGATCGCGTTGCTGTGCTTCGGCGCGACCGCGTTCCTGATCTATCACCAGGCCAGTTCGGCGCTGGTGTCGTCCTCGCGGCAGACCATGGCCAGCGAAGCCCGTGCCGAGGCGCGGCAGGTGGCTGCCGATCTGGGCACGGCCTTTGCCAGCAACGATGCGATGGTGGAAACGGTGCTGGCCCAGCGTGCGCGCGGTGATGCCCCTGATCGCGCCAGCCTGGCCAATGTCATCGGCGAGCAGTTGCACGCGCATCCGGAATGGCTGGGCAAGAGCACCATGTGGGAGGCCAATGCCTTCGACGGCAAGGACGCCGAGTTCGTCAACAGCGAGGCGCACGACGCCACCGGCCGCTACATGAGCTACTGGGCCTGGCAGGACGGCAAGCCGCAGCAGTCGACGATGACCGACTACACCGAGACGCCCAGCGGCTCGGGCAACTGGTACATGGTGCCCAGCCGCGACAAGCTGCCGCTGGTCAGCGAACCGTATGCCTACGACATCGGCGGCAAGCAGGTGCTGATGAGCACGCTGAGCACGCCGATCGTCGAGAACGGCACCTTCCTCGGTGTCTTCACCGTCGACTTCTCGCTGGACGCGCTGCAGAAGCACCTGGCCACGCTGACGCCGATGGTCGCCGGCCGCGTCGAACTGCTGTCGCCGAAGGGCGTGGTGCTGGCCTCGGCCGATGCCGCCGAGATCGGCAAGCCGCGTACCGATGCCGCCACCCTCGGCATGCTGGCGCAGATCGCCGCCGACAAGACCTACGAAGCGTTCGAGCCCGACGCTGCCGGCAACGTCCGCCTGTACGTGCCGCTGCAGGTCGGTGACGCGCCGCAGCGTTTCGCGCTGGGCGTGGTGGTGCCGCATGCGGTGATCATCGCGCAGGCCCGCGAGCTGCTGTGGATCATCCTGCTGGTG
>NZ_JBFRFE010000812.1:0-1544 GCF_052114665.1 Stenotrophomonas sp. 2YAF22
GACAAGGACACCCTCGACGCGCTGTCGCGGCAGATCGAGTTCAAGCTCAAGGATTTCCGCATCGATGCACAGGTGGTCGGCGCCAACCCCGGCCCGGTCATCACCCGCTTCGAGATCGAGCCGGCCCCCGGCATCAAGGTCAGCCAGATCAGTTCGCTGGACAAGGACATCGCCCGCGGCCTGTCGGTCAAGTCGGTGCGTGTGGTCGATGTGATCCCGGGCAAGTCGGTGATCGGCCTGGAAATCCCCAACGTCACCCGCGAGATGATCTACCTGTCCGAACTGCTGCGCTCGAAGGAGTACGACAAGTCGGCCAGTTCGCTGACCCTCGCGTTGGGCAAGGACATCGCCGGCCGCTCGACCGTGGCCGACCTGGCGCGCATGCCGCACCTGCTGGTGGCCGGTACCACCGGTTCGGGCAAGTCGGTGGCGGTCAATGCGATGGTGTTGAGCCTGCTGTTCAAGGCGTCGCCGAAAGACCTGCGGATGCTGATGATCGACCCGAAGATGCTCGAACTGAGCGTCTACCAGGGCATTCCGCACCTGCTGGCGCCGGTGGTCACCGACATGAAGGAGGCTGCCAACGGCCTGCGCTGGTGCGTGGCTGAGATGGAGCGCCGCTACAAGCTGATGAGCGCGGTGGGCGTGCGCAACCTGGCTGGCTTCAACAAGAAGGTGAAGGACGCCCAGGACGCCGGCCAGCCGATGATGGACCCGCTGTTCAAGCCGAACCCGGAGCTGGGCGAGGCGCCGCGCCCGCTGGAGACGCTGCCGTTCATCGTCATCTTCATCGACGAATTTGCCGACATGATGATGATCGTCGRCAAGAAGGTCGAAGAGCTGATCGCGCGCCTGGCGCAGAAGGCACGTGCGGCCGGCATCCACCTGATCCTGGCCACCCAGCGCCCGTCGGTGGATGTCATCACCGGCCTGATCAAGGCCAACATCCCCACCCGCATCGCCTTCCAGGTCAGCTCGAAGATCGATTCGCGCACCATCCTCGACCAGTCCGGCGCCGAGACGCTGCTCGGTCACGGCGACATGCTGTACCTGCCGCCGGGCACGGCGATGCCCGAGCGTGTGCACGGCGCCTTCGTGTCCGATGAGGAAGTGCATCGCGTGGTCGAGCACCTCAAGGCAATGGGGCCGGCCGACTATGTCGACGGCGTGCTGGACGAAGTACAGACGATGGGCGATGGCGTGGTGGTCGGTGCGACCGGCCTGCCGGAGACCAGTTCCGGCGGCGGCGATGAGTCCGACCCGTTGTACGACGAAGCGCTGCGCGTGGTCACCGAGACCCGCCGCGCGTCGATTTCCGGCGTGCAGCGTCGCCTGAAGATCGGCTACAACCGCGCGGCGCGACTGATCGAGGCCATGGAAGCGGCCGGCGTGGTCAGTCCGCCCGAGCACAACGGCGACCGCACGGTGCTGGCACCGCCGCCGCCGAAGTAAGCCAAGCCCTGCCGCACTCCCGACGTCCAAGGAACCGACGCATGCTTCAACCCGTTTCCTGTGCGCTGGCGCTTGCCTGCCTGCTGGCAGCC
>NZ_JBFRFE010000813.1:0-1537 GCF_052114665.1 Stenotrophomonas sp. 2YAF22
GCGGCGACGGTGCGCGGGTCGGTCCCACCGGCTCCTCGGGCAGCAACGGGAGCGGCTGGGCCACCGGAATCTGCCCAACGTGGGCGCAGACAATCCGGCCACGGCACCGATTCCGGTGGCCCAGCCGCTCCCGTTGCTGCCCGAGGAGCCGGTGGGACCGACCCGCGCACCGTCGCCGCTGAGCATGAGCGAGAGCGAAGGTCCGCGTGGCCCGACCCTGGCCGAGCGCCGCATGGGTGTGGGTAACGGAGGCTTCGTTGGTAACGGCGATGCTGTGGAAGGCCAGGCTGCACAGGGCGATGAGCTGACCCGTACCCTGCAGATGCAGGCGGCGATGATGGGCGGGCAGGCTGGCGCGCCAGCCAAGGTGCGTCGCGGACCGGATGTGGAAGATGTATCCAACGCCAGTTACATCCGTAGCCCCGATGCGCTGCTGGTGCGAGGTACTTACCTGCGCTGCGTACTCGAAACCCGCATCATTACCGATATTGCAGGCTACACGTCCTGCTTGGTGACCGAGCCGGTCTATTCGATCAATGGCCGCAATCTGCTGCTGCCGAAGGGCTCGAAGATCTACGGTGCATACGGTGGCGGCCCCACTGGCAAGCGCGTTGAAGTCATCTGGGATCGCATCACCACCCCGAATGGCATCGACGTTGCCATGTCGAGCCCTGGCGTGGACCAGTTGGGTGGCGCCGGTCACCCGGGCCAGTACAGCGCTCACTGGGCCAGCCGCATCGGTTCGGCGCTGATGATCAGCCTGATTGCGGATGCGTTCAAGTACGCCGCCGCAGAGCATGGTCCGGAGTCGACCACCGTCGCCAGCAATGGGTTCGCTGTCCGCTCGCCCTATGAGAGCGCTACCGCGCGCACCATGGAGCGTCTGGCCAATGAGGCCCTTAGCGAAGGTCGTCGTCCGCCGACTGTCACCATCAACCAGGGCACGATCGTGAATGTCTACGTCGCAAAGGACGTTGATTTCACCAGCGTGCTGAACCCGCGCCGGTAACCCGGAACCATCATGGACGCCGAAGTGTCACCCCTCGCCCTCGTCTCCAGCGATTTCCTGCGCTATCAGTACGAAGTGCTGGGCATCGCCGAGTACATGACCTCGCCTGACGTGACGGAAATCTGCATCAACCGTCCGGGCGAGCTGTACCTGGAGACGCGGGCAGGGTGGCAGCATGTGGATGTGCCGGGTCTGACGTTCGAGCGGGCCCGGCAGTTCTGCACCGCGGTGGTCAACGAGAGCAACACCGGTCAGCGCATCACCGATGCCGATCCGGTGGTGTCCCTGACCTTCCCGACCGGGCAGCGCGCACAGTTCGTGATTCCGCCAGCCTGCGACGCCGGCAAGGTATCAATCACGATCCGTCTGCCGTCCAAGCACACCAAGTCACTTACCCAGTATCACGAAGATGGTTTCTTCAACCAGATTCTTGAGCAGGATGGAAGCCTCAGCGAGCAGGATCGCGAACTGCTGGAGCTGCGGCAGCAGCGTGAGTACGCCGAGTTCTTCAGGCGTGCGGTGATGTAC
>NZ_JBFRFE010000814.1:0-1536 GCF_052114665.1 Stenotrophomonas sp. 2YAF22
AGTCATCGCCGGCCGCACGCGCGCTTTCGGATACGTTGATGCCACCGACCACCATCAGCAGGCCGAACGGCAACAGCAGCGGCAGGTAAGTCATTGCGGTCGGCAGGCCCTCGATGAAGCCCAGCGTCGGCAGCGGCAGCACCACCTGCGGCGGCACCCAGGCCGGAATCTGGAAGCCGGGCACACCCAGGCCGGCCAGGCCGAGCCCGTAATACAGCACGGTGCCGAACACGAAGGCCAGCAGCACACCGGGGCCGCGCAGCGGCAGCTTGCCCTTGGCGATCAGCACGTACAGCAGCAGGCCCAGCGTGGTGAAGCCCACCAGCGGCGAGCGCAGGGTTTCCAGCAACGGCAGCAGGCCCATCAGCACCAGTGCGATGCCCGCGATGGAGCCCAGCAGTGCGGCACGCGGCAGCGCGCGGGTTACTGCTTCACCGAAGAAGGACAGGATCAGCTTGAGCACGCCCATGATGACCAGCGAGGCCATGCCCAGCTGCCAGGTGGCGATGGCGGCGGCATGCGGGTCCAGGCCCTGCTGCTTGAAGGCCAGGAAGGCCGGGCCCAGCACCAGCAGTGCCATGCCGATGCTGGTCGGTGCATCCAGGCCCAGCGGCATGGCGGTGACGTCGTCGCGCCCGGTACGCGCGGCCAGGCGCCGTGCCATCAGGGTGTACAGCAGGTTGCCGACCAGCACGCCCAAGGCGGTGCCGGGGAACATGCGGCCGAAGACCACGTCGGCGGGGAACTGGAACATCCCGACCAGGGCCATGGCGATGAAGCCGAGGATGGAGAGGTTGTCGACGACCAGGCCGAAGAAGCCATTGAAGTCGCCAGCGACGAACCAGCGGCGCGGCGCGGTGGAAGCGGGAGCGGACATGGAAGGGGCGGTGGGGGTGGGGACCGCCGATGGTAGGCCCAGCGGGGCCGGCGCGCCAATTCCCGAGTGGAATGATGGGTTCCAGCCAACGGCGGAGCCCCTCGTGGTTGGTCGCTGAAAGCAGGTTCTGGGGGTGGGCCGGGCGGGTAGGCTGCGCAGGGGGCGCTGCAAGTACGTCCATGTAAGCTCGGTCGCCGCTTGCTCGTGTGCGCTGTCCTGCGCACACGGCAAGACCGGGGTTGGGCATCCTGCCCAACCCGCCCGAGGCATGCCTCGGGCCCATGCGGCTCACGCCCCTGCGCARCCYACCCGCCCGGCCACGGACAGTTTCCTGCGGGCGCCAGCCACGGATGAGAATCAAAAGATCAAAAGCAGAAGCCGGTCGCTGCGCTCTCAGGCGCCGGATCGCAGGCATCTGCGTGGTTGCCGGCCAGCGGCCGGCACTACCGACAGACATCCACGCATTGCGTGGATTTACCGTGTCGACCAAGGTCGCCCCCCACGAACAACAGACCATGCCATTCCAACAGAYCGYGGGAATCTGTCGAAGGCGGGGTGGGTCCGGTTGCGGGGGTGTCCGCGGCATGGATGCCGCGGCCAAGCCCCCAAGGGTGAGGGCGCTTTGCTTGCGAAGCACTGCTTCGCAAGCGCCCGAACGC
>NZ_JBFRFE010000815.1:0-1533 GCF_052114665.1 Stenotrophomonas sp. 2YAF22
ATCACCCACATTCCCCCAGGCTGCCGGCCAGCGGCCGGCACTACCACAGCGAAAATCCATGGCGCTGCATCCACCGGCCAAGGCTCCACGGCGGCGGAGTTGACATGCAGGCATTTACCTGCCTATTGTGATCCCACGGACGGCACCCCGCCGCCCACCGTGGAGCCGCAGTCATGGTGGATATCGCACACAGAGTCGGCATCAACGCCCCATCGGCCCAGGTCTACCAGGCCCTGGCCACCCCCGAAGGTATCGCCGCCTGGTGGGCCGAGGACACCACCGGCGACCGCCACCCCGGCGGCACCGTCGCCGCCCGCTTTACCGCCAACGGCCAGGAAATCGGCGCCATGCAGATGAAGCTGCTGCAGCTGCAGCCGAACGAGCGGGTGCTGTGGGAATTCGTCGACGGCCCACCGGAATGGATCGGCACCACCGCGCGCTTCGCCCTGCACCAGGACGGCGACTACTGCATCGTGCTGTTCAGCCATGAAGGCTGGAAGGAACGCGTGGAATTCATGCACCACTGCAGCACCAAGTGGGCCATCTTCCTGATGAGCCTGAAATCCCTGCTGGAAACCGGCCGCGGCCAGCCCAGCCCGCACGACGTCAAGATCGACAACTGGAACTGAAGGCACCCCATGGATGCAGACAAGGTGTTCAAGGCACTGGCCGACCCCACGCGCCGCACGTTGTTGGACCTGCTGTGCGAGCGCAACGGACAGACGCTGGGGCAGCTCTGCGAGCACCTGCAGATGGCCCGGCAATCGGTTACCCAGCACCTGGGCCTACTGGAAGACGCCAACCTGATCAGCACCGTCAGGCGTGGCCGCGAAAAGCTGCACTTCATCAACTCGGTGCCGCTGCACGATGTCTATACACGCTGGGTAAGCAAGTTCGAGCAGCAGCGCCTGAGCCTGCTGCATGACCTCAAACAGGAACTGGAAGGACAATGACGATGAGCGCTGAATCCACCCGTTTCATCCACGTGATCTATATCGCCTCCACGCCGCAGAAGGTGTTCGAAGCCATCACCCGGCCGGAGATTGCCCGCACCTACTGGGGGCACGAAAACGTATCGGACTGGAAATCCGGCTCGCGCTGGCAGCACGTGCGTGCCAATGACGAGCGCAAGGTCGAACTGGTGGGCGAAGTGGTGGAAAACACCCCACCCTCGCGACTGGTGATCACCTGGGCCGCCGCCTCGCAGGCGGACAACCCGAAGGCCTACAGCCGGGTGACGTTCGAGATCGTGCCGTATGAGGACATGGTCAAGCTGACGGTGACCCATGACGAGCTGGAACCGGGCAGCGGCATGGATACCGGCATCCGCCAAGGCTGGCCGATCGTGCTGTCGAGCCTGAAATCGCTGCTGGAAACCGGCAAAGGCCTGGACGTCTTCGCCAAACCCCAGTAGTGCCAGCCCATGGCTGGCAATCCGCCCACGGCCCAAGCCAACCCGTGAAGGCGCCTTGATCCCGCTGAACGACGCATGCAACGCGTGCTGGCCGCTCACCCGCAAAGTACGCGTTACGT
>NZ_JBFRFE010000816.1:0-1533 GCF_052114665.1 Stenotrophomonas sp. 2YAF22
CCTGCGCACCGGCCTGACCGAAGCGCTGCGCGAGTTCTGCGACTTCCGCAACCTGCTGCCACGCGGCGTCAAGCTGGCCCCGGAAGACGTGTGGGACCGCGTGTCGTTCGTGCTGTCGCTGAAGATGACCGACCCGCAGTTCAGCGGTCAGACCAAGGAACGCCTGTCCTCGCGCCAGGCCGCCGGTTTCGTCGAAGGTGCCGCGCACGATGCGTTCAGCCTGCTGCTGAACCAGAACGTGGAGCTGGGCGAGAAGATCGCGCAGATCGCGATCGAGCGCGCCAGCGCGCGCCTGAAAACCGAGAAGCTGGTTGTCCGCAAGAAGGTCACCCAGGGCCCCGCCCTGCCCGGCAAGCTGGCCGACTGCATCAGCCAGGACCTGTCGCGCACCGAACTGTTCCTGGTCGAGGGCGACTCGGCAGGCGGCAGCGCCAAGCAGGCCCGCGACAAGGATTTCCAGGCGATCCTGCCGCTGCGCGGCAAGATCCTCAACACCTGGGAAGTGTCCTCCAACAGCGTGCTGGCCTCGGAGGAAGTGCACAACCTGGCGGTGGCCATCGGCTGCGACCCGGGCAAGGAAGACATCAGCGGCCTGCGCTACGGCAAGGTGATCATCCTGGCCGACGCCGACTCCGACGGCCTGCATATTGCAACACTGCTGACCGCATTGTTCCTGAAGCACTTCCCGGCGCTGGTCGATGCCGGCCACGTGTTCGTGGCGATGCCGCCGCTGTTCCGCATCGACGTGGGCAAGCAGGTGTTCTACGCCCTGGATGAGGAAGAAAAGCGCTCGATGCTGGACAAGATCGAACGCGAGAAGATCAAGGGCGCCATCAACGTGACCCGCTTCAAGGGCCTGGGCGAGATGAATCCGCCGCAGCTGCGTGAATCCACCATCCATCCCGACACCCGTCGCCTGGTGCAGTTGACCATCGACGATGGCGAGCAGACCCATTCACTGATGGACATGCTGCTGGCCAAGAAGCGTGCGTCTGATCGCAAGGGCTGGCTGGAGAGCAAGGGCGATCTGGCTTCGCTGGAAGTCTGATTCCCGGCGCGTGATTGCGCGGGGCCGTGGCGACGGCCCCGACCTTGGGCGATCCCCGCACGTGTGGTAGTGCCGGCCGCTGGCCGGCTGCTTTCTGTGAACCATCGGGATACCTGGGTTGCCGGCCAGCGGCCGGCACTACCAGACCTCTCCACGCTGCCGGCCAGCGGCCGGCATTGCTGGGTCGATGGATCCGCCGCCATCGGCAAACCCTGCGGGTCCATAATGCGCGCTCATTCGCGTGGACGACCCCATTGCCCGCCAACTCGCTGCTGTTCCCCGGGCTGCCGCTACACAGCGCGCGCCTGGTGCTGAGCCCCATCCGCCGCGATGACGCCGTGGCCCTGTTCGCCCTGCAGTCCGACCCGGACGTGATGCACTGGTGGAACCACGCAGCGTGGACGCGCCCCGCCGAAGCACGCGCGCAGATCGACGACGACCTGGCTGCACAGGCTACCGGCACGCAATTGAAGTTGGCCCTGCGC